>JBKTKK010000256.1:0-3398 GCA_047242405.1 Lachnospiraceae bacterium
ATGCTAATTCCATTCGCGTTCGATTTGAAGAAGAGGGTAGGAGTTGATTATGAACAGAAGTGTGACAATTACGAGAAAGACAAAGGAAACGAATATTAATTTAACGTTAAATTTGGATGGAAGCGGAAGGGCTATCGTCCAAACAGGCATAGGATTTTTTGACCATATGTTAAATAGTTTTGCACGACATGGAATGTTTGACCTCCAAGTAATGGTAGAGGGAGATCTTTATGTAGATAGCCATCATACAATTGAAGATACTGGAATCGTTCTGGGGCAGGCAATTGCAGAGGCAGTAGGAGATAAAAAATCTATGAAACGCTACGGTTCGTTTTTACTACCAATGGATGAAGCACTTATACTATGTGCCATTGACGTTTCTGGAAGGCCTTATCTTGCTTATGATTTAAATTTTACGGTACCGAAAATAGGGGACTTTGATACAGAGATGGCAAAAGAGTTTTTTTATGCCATCTCGTATTCGGCAGGTATCAATTTACACTTAAAACAGCTGTCTGGTGTAAATAACCATCACATTATAGAAGCCGCCTTTAAAGCTTTTGCAAAAGCTTTGGATGAGGCAACGATGTTAGATCGCAGGATAACAGATGTATTATCGACAAAAGGAAGTCTCTAATATTTAATTGCATTACGTGAAAGGTGGCATTTTATGAAAGTTCTTTTGGTAAATGGCAGTCCAAATGCGGCAGGATGTACGTATACTGCTTTGTGTGAAATCGAAAAGGAATTAACTTTTGAAGGAATTACGACCCAGATTTTTCATATTGGAAATAAACCAATTCGAGGCTGTATCGGTTGTGGGGTTTGTACAAAATCAGGTGTTGGTCGTTGTGTATTTAATGATGATACGGTCAATCAGGCATTGGAAATAGCGAAAGATGCGGATGGATTTATCTTCGGTTCTCCTGTTCATTTTGCTGCAGCCTCAGGAATGCTGACCGCTTTTATGGACCGATTCTTTTACGCAGGAAGAGGGTTTGAGTATAAACCGGCTGCTTCTATAGTCAGCTGTAGACGAGGGGGAGCCAGTGCGGCCTTTGATCAGCTAAATAAATATTTTACAATCCGCAATATGCCCATTGTTTCGTCTCAATATTGGAACATGGTGCATGGAAACACCCCAGAAGAGGTTCGTAAAGACCTGGAAGGTTTGCAAACGATGCGTACCCTCGGGAAGAATATGGCGTGGTTGCTAAAATGCATTGAGGCGGGGAAAGAAAAGGGTGTTTTATTGCCAAAAAAGGAAGAGAAGATTCGAACGAACTTTATAAGTTAGGAGAAGGCCAATGGATAAAATAAAACTCATACCTGTACTATACTTCTGTAAAACACAGGCAGGGTATTTGAAAGATGATTTAAAGCTGGATATAGGACAGTGTATCATGAACTATAATAATCAGGGGGCAGATGCAGTTCTATTAATTGACCTTTCAAAAGAAGAGAAAGATCATGACGCCTCCATAGGAACGATAAAACAGTTAGCAAGAGAAGTGGAACTTCCAATCTATGTAGGCGGAAATATACACCGCTTGGAAGATGTGAAGAAATATATTTATGCAGGGGCAAAACGGGTCTATTGCAATCTTTTCAAAGAGGAAGAAATGACTGTTTTTAAGGAGGCAGTGGAGCGGTTTGGAGAAGATCACGTTTGTTCCATGGATTATGGCAGTAAATTTACGTTACTAGACGCCAACCTAACGATGGCCACAGAAGATGTATATGGCTTTGCTTCCTTAGAAACAGACTTTTATGCTATAAAACAGAAATTAAGAGCCAATGGCATACCGGTTTTCACTTATGAGAGTGAGATTGAATGGTCGGCCTTTCGTTTGAATCGTGATGGGCTTATTCCTGTCATTGTGCAAGACTATAGAACAAATGAAGTATTGATGATGGCATATATGGATGAGGCTGCTTTTCATGAAACAATCAATGGTGGGCGTATGTGTTATTATAGTAGGAGTAGACAGAGTCGCTGGCGAAAGGGAGAAACAAGTGGCCATTATCAGTATGTAAAATCACTTCATCTGGACTGTGACAATGATACGATGTTAGCGAAAGTGGCGCAGGTGGAAGCTGCCTGCCATACGGGGGCTGTTTCTTGTTTTCATAAACTGTTATTTGTAAAAGAAGGTTCCTTTAAAAATCCGCATAAAGTCTTTGAAGATGTCTATGGAGTAATTGAGGATAGAAAATTGCATCCCAAAGAAGGTTCCTACACGAATTACTTATTTGATAAAGGAATCGATAAAATATTAAAAAAATGTGGGGAAGAGGCAACAGAGATCGTTATCGCTGCAAAAAATCCAGATTCAGAGGAAATTAAATATGAGATTTCCGATTTTCTTTATCATTTGATGGTTCTCATGGTTGAAAAGGGTGTAACCTGGGAAGATATTACAAATGAGTTAGCGAATCGCTAGGAGATATGACTGCTATCGGCTTCCACTGCGATAGTAGTTTTTTTGTGCCTTGTTTTTCTGAAATTATAATGTTACAATCGAAATAAGAACCGATTTATTTTAGGAGGAATATTATATGTCTAAAGTTGTTGAGAATTTTTTAAAATATGTAGCCATTGATACACAGTCGGAACCAAATGTAGAAGCAGTTCCAAGTACAGAAAAGCAAAGAGATCTGGCCAAAGTGTTAGTAGATGAATTAGTTGCGATGGGAGCAGCCGATGTACATTTAGACGAACATTGTTACGTTTATGCTACGATTCCGTCAAATGTAGAAAAGAAAGTACCAGTGCTGGCCTTTATTGCTCATATGGATACATCGGATGCCGTAAGTGGAAAAAATGTAAAAGCAAGAATTATTAAAAATTATGACGGAAGTGATATTGTGCTTAATAAAGAATTAGGCTTTATTATGCATACAAAAGAATTTCCAGCTTTAAAAGAAAAAGTTGGAGAAGATTTAATCGTCACCGATGGTACGACCCTCTTAGGTGCTGATGACAAGGCAGGTGTAGCGGAAATTATGGCAATGGCAGAATATTTGCTTAATCATCCAGAAATCCCCCACGGGACAATTAAAATCGGATTTACTCCAGATGAAGAAGTAGGGCGAGGCGTGGACTTTTTCGATGTAGAAGGATTCGGTGCTGACTTTGGCTATACAGTAGATGGGGGAGAGGTTGGAGAATTAGAATATGAAAACTTTAATGCATCTAACTTCAAAATCATCGTAACAGGAAAGAGCATTCATCCGGGTAGTGCCAAAGGTATTATGAAAAATTCTTTGCTAATGGGTATGGAGTTTCATCGCATGTTACCGGAATTTGATAACCCAGCCTATACAGAAGGATATGAAGGTTTCTACCACTTAGAGAGCATGGAAGGTGGTTGTGATGAAACGGTAATGGAATATAT
>JBKTKK010000257.1:0-3397 GCA_047242405.1 Lachnospiraceae bacterium
CTATTAAGCACTACCATGAGCGATTCTGCTTTCATGCTTAATGTTTGGTACCGATTGTTTGTTGTATCCTCATCGGAACGTTGCTTTGCATAAACAAATAGCTTTACAACTCTTTGTTCTACCTTATAATACGTATCCAAAGCTTCTTTTAATGTCTCCGCACTCGTTCCTAAAGTTCCCTTAAACGAAGCAAAGTCCTTTGCTAATTGTTCTGTTTCCTTATAATCTTCTTCCCAAGCCTGATCAGTTGCATACATCTTTTCAATGGCCCATTTATATTTTGGGTCTACTTCTGCTCTTGTAGGTGTCTTTGCCATATAACCCTCCATTATAATTCCGTTTTCCTTTGCTTGCTCAATGTTTTATTTTACAAGCCTATTTAATTTTACCATATAAAGCATTATTTGTCATGAGATTCCCAACATCAATTATTTTAAGTATAAACAAATTTCACAATGCCAAGACAAAAAATTGTACAATTCTAAAACTTATGCAACGAATCTTAGATGCAAAAAAGCCACAGCGAAGCTGTGACTTTTTGCAAATGTTTCTTCTCTTATCCTTTACTGGTAAACCCCAAACTCATATCCAGCGGCACGGGCCTGGTCAATAAACTGGCCTAAAATTTCTGTATTCGTTTCTGATACTGCATGCAATAAATAAATTGCACCTGGATGCAATTGATCCACTACCCTTTTTAACGATTCTGCCTGGTCTGGTTGTTCTGTTGTGATCCAATCTTTATGTGCAAAACTCCAGAATACACTTCGATATCCTAAGCTATCTACAAGAGCCAATGACTGCTTGCTAAAGATACCCGAAGGATAGCGGAAAAATTTCATTTCATAGCCAAAATTATCTTTTACATAATTGTGCATCCACATAATGTCTTCTTTTTGTCCTTCAATTCCAAGGGTAGGCATTCCTTTTGCCGGATGAGCACTTGAATGATTTCCAATTACATGTCCCTCATCTATCATGCGTTGTACAAGAGCTGGGTTTTCTGTTACAAACTGTTTTGTTATAAAAAATAATGCTTTCACATTTTTCTCTTTTAACGTGTCTAGTATTTTTGGTGTAAAACCAGCTTCGTATCCTTCGTCCATTGTTAAGTATATCTTGTTTGTATCCTCTTTAACAAAGTCTGCATAGGCACCATATAACCGCTGATAGTAAAGACATCCATTTGGACGATTCTCCCCATCACGATCACTTATGTTAAAGCCCCAATTTATGCTTGTATTATCCAAAGAAGCGATCTCTCCAGAAAATGGGGGATCTGTGGATGGTACGGCTGGCTCAACCGATGTAGATGGTGCAGGCGCCGTAGTCGTTTTCTCCGTATTGGCTTGGGCCGATTGCTCAGCCGTTGCACTTGTATTATTTTTCGCGCTTAAGTACTGGGTGGATGCGTAAAGCGTTACCCCATTAAATTCGATTTGACTCCATACATCATTGTAACCAACTCTGTGTAATGTTTCTCCTGCCTTAACGGTCTCTACAACGTTGGCATCTATTGAATTGCTTTCTCTTAGTTTAACTTCAGACAAAGTTGTAACCTCTTCATCTACACTTTCAAATTCAAGGGTCGAATCCAAGCTTCCATTCTCTGTCGATGATGCAGTTGTTTTTTCATCTGTAGATGTACCCTTCTTTCCACAACCGCTTAAAGCAAGTGTTGCACAAAGCGCTGTAGCTAGAAATACATGCATCAATCTTTTACATTTCATTCCTATTACCTCCTATTTTTACCCATTCCAAGTTATTATAGCAAAACTTGTCAAACGTAACAAGGTTCTAAATTCTTACAATTCTATATAAATTTATTTCAAAAAAATTTTATTGATTCCTATGCCCGTAAAATAAAGCTTTTGAGAAAAAAGGAAATTTTAACCTCTAATTCAACCGTATAATTCCATCGAAAAGAGTAAATCATTGCAATATAGCAATCAGGAAAATGACATTGAAGCGGAGGTACTTGTATGGCAGTATACAAAGTGGAGATTTGTGGCGTCAATACGGCCAAGCTACCATTACTAAAAAATGATGAGAAAGAAGCTTTATTTCAACGTATCTTAGAAGGGGATAGGGAAGCTCGGGAACAGTACATTAAGGGGAACTTGCGCCTCGTCTTAAGTGTAATTCAACGTTTTTCCGGTAACGGAGAAAACGTAGATGATTTATTTCAGATTGGCTGTATCGGCCTAATAAAGGCTATCGACAACTTTGACATCAGACATAATGTACGCTTTTCAACTTATGCAGTCCCAATGATTATAGGGGAAATCCGAAGATATTTAAGGGATAATAACTCCATCCGTGTATCCCGCTCTCTTCGCGATACGGCGTACAAAGCTATTTACGCCAAGGAACAATTAACAAAGAAGAATGATAAAGAACCGACGATAAATGAAATAGCCCAGGAAGTGGGTATTAGCAAAGAAGACATTGTGTTTGCTATGGATGCGATTCAGAGTCCCGTCAGTTTATATGAACCAGTTTATAGCGATGGTGGAGATACGCTTTATGTTATGGATCAGATCAGTGATAAGAAAAACAAAGAGGAAAACTGGGTTCAGGAAATTGCCTTAAGCGAAGCCCTAAAAAAGCTACCAGAAAGAGAACGTCATATCATAAAAATGCGTTTTTATCAAGGTAAGACACAAATGGAAGTCGCCGAAGAAATTCGTATATCCCAAGCTCAGGTGAGCCGTTTGGAGAAGTGTGCTTTAAAAGCTATGCGCAATTATTTATCCTAAAATGGAAAATCTCGGGGAAAATTCTCCGAGATTTTTTATAGGAACTTTATACACTTCTATGGATTTTACGATACTCTTTCGGCGAAAGTCCAATATGTTTTTTGAAAATCCGACTAAAGTATAAAGAATTTTCGTATCCGCAAATTTCTGCAATTTCAGTTATATTATAGCCTGAAGAACTTAACAATTCTTTCGCCTTTCCAATTCGAAGTTGTATCATAAATTGTTGTGGTGGAAGCCCGGTATGGGCCCGAAAGCTTCGGATAAACCAACAAACACTCATGCCACTACTTTTTGCATAATCTTCGATTGAGATATTTTCCTTGTATTTTTTATGCATCGTTTCAATGACTTTTTCGATTACCTCACTTCTTTCAATATTTTCTATTTTATTCATCCTATTTCTAGCCATTAGAATAAGTAATTCCTGACCGAGACGGTCAGCAAGCTCCTTATAATAGGGGCGCTTTAATTGTAATTCACGAATAATTCGATCAAATAATTCGCGATATTCATTTTGTATTCCTGGAAACAGGAATGATTTTGTCAATTCTAACTGCTGAAGTATGGCCTCTGCTTCCCGTCCTGAAAAATGCATCCAATAAACTTCCGGCTTATCTTCTTTCATGTAATGGTAG
>JBKTKK010000258.1:0-1949 GCA_047242405.1 Lachnospiraceae bacterium
ATACATTGCCCATCGCATCATTTGCTAACTTACTCTTTAATTTTTCATTTTCTGAGTGCAATGCCTTGATTTCTTCTAAGAAAGAATCAATCTTCGCTGTTAAATTTGATGGTGTTGTTTTTGCTGCTTTTGCTGCTTGATGTAATTCCGCCTCTACTTCTTTATAATATTTTATTAATCCATCGGAAGTAAGTGCTTCAATTCTACGTACACCTGCTGCAATACCTGTTTCTGATATAATTTTAAAGGAAGATACTGTACTTGTATTTGGAACATGGGTTCCACCACATAATTCTGTAGAGAAATCCCCCATTTTTACAACACGTACCGTTTCCCCATACTTTTCTCCAAACAAAGCCATTGCGCCTGATTTCTTTGCCTCATCTAATGTCATAACTTCTGTTACAACTGGTACAGAGGCAGCAATTTCTTCGTTAACAATTGCTTCCACCTTTTCAATTTCCTCTTGGGTTAACGCCTGGAAATGGGTAAAGTCAAAACGTAAACGATCTGCAGATACATAGGAACCTGCTTGCTCTACATGGCTTCCTAAAACAATACGCAATGCTTTTTGTAATAAGTGAGTAGCACTGTGATTTTTGCTTGTTAAAGCACGATTATCTGCATCTACCTTTAATGTCACCTCTTCGCCAACATGTAACATACCTTTTACAACTTTTCCGATATGTCCCACTTTTCCACCTTGAAGCTTCATTGTTTCCTTTACTACAAATACGGAATCCTTGTTGATAATCTCCCCGATATCACCGAGCTGACCACCCATTGTAGCATAAAATGGGGTTTCATCTACAATTACCGTACCTGTTTCGCCATCTGTTAATGCTTCTACAATTTCTTCATCTGTTGTAAGTACGGATATTTTTGATGTATGTTCAAGTCTGTCATAACCGACAAATTCTGATGTAATGGCAGGATCAATGGATTGGTAAACAGTCACATCTGCGCCCATATAATTTGTCTTTTTACGAGCATTTCTAGCCTTTACACGTTGTTCTTCCATTGCTGTCTGGAATCCTTCTTCATCAACGGTAAAATTCTTCTCTTCTAAAATTTCTTTCGTTAAATCGAGAGGGAAACCGTAGGTATCATACAATTTAAAAGCATTTTCTCCTGAAAGAATGGTCGAACGATTCTTTTCCATTTCTGCTTCCATATCGTATAAAATCGTAAGCCCCTGGTCAATTGTCTTATTAAATTTATTCTCTTCTTCCGTTATTACTTTGAAGATCATTTCTTTCTTTTCTTCTAACTCTGGGTAACCATCTTTTGAAGTTTCAATCACGGTTTTACAAAGTTCAGCTAAGAACGTACCTTCAATTCCTAATAACCTACCATGACGTGCAGCACGGCGTAATAAACGACGAAGTACATAACCTCTACCTTCATTGGAAGGCATAATGCCATCTGAAATCATGAATGTAACCGAACGAATATGGTCTGCAATAACACGAATGGAAACATCCTTTACTGGATCTTTCTTATATTCCGTTTTTGCAATTTCTACGACACGATTTGTCAATGCTTGTAGTGTATCCACATCAAAAATAGAACTAACGTCTTGAACCGCAACTGCAAGTCTTTCTAATCCCATACCGGTATCAATATTTTTTTGTACTAATTCGGTATAATTTCCATTTCCATCATTGTCAAATTGTGAGAATACATTATTCCATACTTCCATATAGCGGTCACATTCACAACCCACCGTACAACCAGGTTCATTACAACCATACTTTTCGCCACGGTCGTAGTATATTTCAGAGCAAGGTCCGCAAGGTCCGGAACCATGCTCCCAAAAATTATCTTTCTTACCAAAACGGAAAATGCGGTCCGCTGGGATGCCCATCTCTTTATTCCAAATATCAAATGCTTCCTCATCATTTTCATAAATGGAAGGATATAAACGATCTGGATCAAGACCTACAACC
>JBKTKK010000258.1:1959-3395 GCA_047242405.1 Lachnospiraceae bacterium
TTCCCATGACCAGTGAATTGCCTCTCTCTTAAAATAATCACCAAAAGAAAAGTTTCCTAACATTTCGAAGAATGTACCGTGACGATCTGTTTTTCCAATATTTTCAATATCTCCCGTACGAATACATTTCTGGCAGGTAGCTACCCTACGACGAGGTGGAATTTCCTGTCCAGTAAAATATGGCTTTAAAGGTGCCATACCTGAATTTATAATTAATAAACTATTGTCATTATGTGGGACTAAAGAAAAACTTTTCATCACTAAATGATCTTTACTTTCAAAGAAGTCCAGAAACATTTTTCTTAGTTCGTTAACACCATACTTTTTCACAATTATGCCTCCATGTTTTTCTTGTCTTTTACTTCTCTTAATTTCTTTCCCGCATATACGCCCCCCACAGCGATTGCTACAAGCAGGATAAATCGAACGGTTTCGATTAAAAATTCAGATAAAAATGCCATAAGAATACCTCCTAATAATGATTTTCTGTATACCTATTTATTATTCCGCTTTAAATTGATGATATACTTTCTTTCCCTTACGGATAATTATGGAACCGTCAGTCATATCAGCAAGTGTGAGGACACGCGCAAAATCTGTTTCTTTTTCGTCATTTACGGCAACACCGCCCTGTTGAATTTGTCGTCTTGCATCGGAACGAGTTGGACACATTTTTGCATCAACTAACATTGTGATTAAGTCTACGCCTTCTTCAAACTTTGCCTTATCATAAGTTGTAGTAGGCATGTCTTCACTCTTTATTCCACCTGCAAAAATAGCTCTGGCAGCTTCTTGCGCTTTTGTCGCATCTTCTTCTCCATGCACAATTTTTGTAATTTCATAAGCCAAAACTTCTTTTGCACGGTTAATTTCTGCACCTTCTAAGGCCCCAAGTCGTCTTACTTCATCCATAGGTAAGAATGTTAATAAGGCTAAACACTCTTCTACTTTTACATCTTCGATGTTTCTCCAATACTGATAAAACTCGTATGGTGAAGTTTTTGCTGGATCCAACCAAACTGCACCCTTCATTGTTTTACCCATTTTAATTCCTTCACTTGTGGTTAAAAGTTTAAATGTAAGACCATAGGCTGGTTTTTGTTCTTTTCTTCGAATTAGTTCTACTCCACCAATGATATTGGACCACTGGTCGTTTCCACCTAATTCTAATTGACAATTATACTTTTTATTAAGCATATAAAAGTCATATGACTGCATAATCATATAGTTAAATTCAAAGAAGGTAAGTCCCCGTTCCATTCTCTGCTTATAACATTCTGCTGTAAGCATCTTATTTACAGAAAAATGTGGGCCGACTTCACGAAGAAAGTCCACATAATTTAAATTGAGAAGCCAATTCGCATTGTTTTCAATAATTGCCTTATCATCATCAAAATTAATGAATTGAGAAAGCTGCTCATGGAAACGATTTGCAT
>JBKTKK010000259.1:0-3394 GCA_047242405.1 Lachnospiraceae bacterium
TCTTTAAGGCCAAACTGGGGATTTCTGAAATTATAGTTACAATTATGTTAAACTATATTTCTATAAACTTTCTAGGACTTGCAGTAAGATCTTTTTTAATGGATCCGGCAGGGAGTGTTCCACAATCTGCCAAAATTGCTGCGGATACGGTATTACCCAAAATAGTTCCGAGAACACGTTTGCACATAGGATTTATTATTGCCATTGTTGCTGCAATCATTGTATGGTTGATAATGGAAAAAACAACAGTGGGTTATGAAATAAAAGTTGTTGGTTTTAATAAAAGAGCTGCTAAGTGTAATGGTATTTCGGTAATGAAAAATATAATATTATCCGCATTTATTAGTGGTGGTTTGGCTGGTATGGCAGGGGTAATCGAGGTATTGGCAATTCAAAAGAAGCTATTAGAAGGGATTTCCTCTAACTGTGGATATACAGCAGTATTAATTGCATTGATAGCGAGCAACCATCCATTGGGGGTTGTAGGGGCTGCCATTGGATTTGCAGCTATGCAAGTAGGAGCGAATTCGATTCAGCGACAGTTAGGAATTCCATCGGCGATTGTTAATATTTTAGTTGGTCTTGTTGTATTACTCATATTAATGCGCACAATATTTACCAAAAAACAGAAAAAAGCTGTAGTAGTAGAATGAGGAGGACAGCCAGATGTTAGAACAAATTTTCACAATGAGTTTTATGACCGCATTTTTAACTGCAGCAGTCCGTATGGCAGTTCCAATTATGTATGCTGGATTGGGTGAAACTTTTTCAGAAAAATCAGGAATATTAAATATAGGGATGGAAGGGGTCATGCTAAGTGGCGCATTCTTTTCCTTTGCTGGTGCATATTATTTTCAAAATATATGGATCGGTCTCTTATGCGGTATATTCGGTGGTGTAGCAGTAAGTTCATTACACGCTTTTATATCCATTAAGTGTGAACAAGACCAATCGGTAAGTGGTATTGCACTTAATATTTTTATGCTGGGGGTAACAAGTTTTTTATATAAACAAATGTCAGAAGGGCAATCTTATCAGCAAATTGAAACGCTTTCTACAATTAAAATTCCTGTTTTAAGTGAAATACCTTTAATCGGGAATGGGTTTTTTAATCAAGATATTCTTACCTATGGCCTCTATGTTTTAATTATTGTTGCTACTATTTTTTATAAAAAAACTTCTCTTGGTCTATCTTTTGCTGCAGTAGGGGAACATCCAAGAGCAGCGGAAGCTGCTGGTATACCAGTACATAAGTATCAATTTTTATCTACAATTATAAACGGTGTTTTTGGTGGAATTGGAGGTGCTTACCTCGTATTAGCACAGTTAGGTGTTTTTACCGAAAACATGGTTTCAGGTCGTGGTTATATCGCGTTGGCAGCAGTTATACTTGGGCGTTATACACCCTATGGTATGTTTGGGGCTGCATTGATTTTTGGTGGTGCAAATGCACTACAAATCCGTCTACAGGCCATCGGTGTTCCGTTGCCTACACAGGCACTGGCCATGTTACCGTATCTATTTACGCTTATAACTTTATTTGTTTCAGCGGGTAAGAGCAATGAACCAGAAGCTCTTGGAAAAAATTATGTTCGAGGGACTAGATAAAATGGGGTTGACAAATTTAGAGATATGGCGTATAGTTATTTTAATTTAATAGTCCGCATAACGAAAATTTATAGCATACTGCTATATTTTGGAGTATAAGAAGAAAGAAAAGCATTGATAAGAAGAAGTAATAATAAGTAGCTGTACAGAAAGTAGCCGGTTGATGAGAGGCGCATAGAACCTTATTATGAATACATCTTTGAGCTTCACACCAAAAGGGAAACCAAGTAGGCTGTGACGGTACCCGCACACGTTATAGTGCTAGAGTATTACCCATATCGTCTGTTATGGAGTACTTGAAAAGGTAGGCAATGTGAGTTGTCTATGAATAAAGGTGGTAACACGGGAATGTAACTCTCGTCCTTTTGCAATACAAAGGATGGGAGTTTTTTTTATGCAATTGGAAGTTGCTACGTATCAATTGTTGCATAAAAATATTCCGCTATGGATTGTACGTCTTCGCTTTCCAGAACTTATAGAATTTGCTGATATTAAAAAACACATCAAAAAGATGAAGGAATTTAATTCAGGAGGTAAAAATGAGTAAAACGGTAGAAGAACAAATCAAAATTATTAAAAAAGGTGTTGAAACATTCGTTCAGGAGGAGGAATTGAAGGAAAAGTTGGAACGTTCGGTTCGAGAAAATAAGCCTCTCATTATTAAGTTGGGGTTAGACCCGAGTGCACCAGATATCCATTTGGGACATGCAGTCGTATTAAGAAAAATTAGACAAATGCAAGATCTCGGCCATAAGGCCATAATTGTCATTGGTGATTTTACTGGGAGAATTGGTGATCCAACGGGTAAATCGAAAAGTAGAAAAGCAATGACAAAGGAAGAGGTAAAGAAAAATGCAGTTACCTATCAAAAACAAATATTTAAAATCTTGGACCCGGAAAAAACAGAGGTTCGCTTTAACAGCGAATGGCTTGGAAAATTGAATTTTGAACAAGTAATAAACTTAGCATCGACGACAACGGTAGCGCGGATGTTGGAGCGGGATGATTTTCAAAATCGTTATAGAAATAATACCCCCATTGGTATTCATGAATTTTTTTACCCATTAATGCAAGCATATGATTCCATCGAACTTCAGGCAGATATAGAGTTGGGGGGGACGGATCAGACCTTTAATATATTAATGGGGCGTTCGTTGCAGAAGAGCTTTGGACAAGAATTACAAGTTGCAATGTTTATGCCTATATTAGAAGGTTTAGATGGAGTAGAGAAATGAGTAAAAGTCTCGGTAACTATATAGGGGTAAATGAAGATGCAAAAGTAATGTTTAAAAAAGTTATGGAAGTCCCAGATCACTTGATCATTCGTTATTTTGAATTGGCAACCGATGAACATCCGGATAAGATTGAACAAATAAAGCACGATTTAGAACAAGGAAGGAATCCTAGAGACATTAAATTAATGCTTGCAGAAATAATTACAAGTTTATATCATACAGAAGATGAAACGAAGGGGGCAAAGTTGTTTTATGAAGAGGCATTCAGTAAAAAGTCGATACCGAATGATATTCCGAATTTCGTTATAGACTCAGATAAGGATAAGTTAATCGATATGAGTTCCCTCCTGGTAGAACAAAAGATTGTCAGTTCAAATTCTGAATTTCGAAGACTACTAAAACAAGGGGGGATTCAGTTAAATGGAGAAAAGATTGATGACCTTGAAACCGTGTTAATTTGTGGTGATGTACTTAAAATTGGTAAGAAACGGTTTCTACGTATTATTAAATAAATATCAGAAAACATAATTTGGCATAAATTGTTAAAAAAA
>JBKTKK010000260.1:0-3382 GCA_047242405.1 Lachnospiraceae bacterium
ATGCAATGGCTTACAATGATAAAAGTGGTATTGTGGATTTGTTTGGTGGGCACGAAGACTTGAAAAGGAAGGTAATTCGTTGTGTAGGATGTGCAAATGAGCGATTTGAAGAAGATGCTTTGCGTATGCTTCGTGCTGTTCGATTTTCTGGACAGCTTGGTTTCGAAATAGAAAACGAGACAAAGGCAGCAATAAAGGAATTGTCCTTAAATCTTAAAAAAGTAAGCTGGGAGAGAATTCAAACAGAGTTAACGAAGTTATTAATTAGTCCACATCCAGAACATATGTTAACTGCATATGAGACGGGGTTGACGGCGCAATTTCTTCCTGAATTTGATGCAATTATGAAACAGGAGCAACGAAATCCTTATCATTGCTATACCGTTGGTATGCATACGGTACGTATGATAGAACAGATCCCGGCAACAAAAATACTTCGTCTTACTGCTTTGTTACATGACGTTGGAAAACCGTTAACACATAGTATTCATGCAGATGGAACCGATCATTTTGAGAATCATGCAGAGATTAGTGCAAAGCAAGCGAAAAAAATATTGATACGCTTACGATTCGATAATGATACAATTAATGCAGTAACGAAACTAATTTCTTACCATGATTATCACTTCCGAAGAGATAAAAAAATTATTCGGCGGGCCATGAGCCTCGTTGGTAAAGATCTCTTTATCCCACTAATGGAAGTTATGCGTGCAGATACCTTGGCAAAGAGTGGGTATACAAGACAGGAGCGTTTGGATGACATTCAGGCCATATGTAAATTACACGAAGAAATCCTCGATGACAATGAATGTGTATGCCTAAAGGATTTGGCGGTAAATGGAAAAGATCTAATAGAGTACGGTATTAAGCCAGGAAAACAGTTGGGCGTTATCCTACAATTGATGCTAGATGAAGTTTTGGAAAACCCTAAGTTAAATAGGCAGGATTTATTATTAGAGCGTATCCCTGACTTCGTAAATAGAGAGTAATAAGAAAGGAAGTGAAGAGTGTCCATTCATTCTTCACTTCCTTTTATTTCAGAGTATAATATTAATTTTTTCCACAACAGTGTTTATATTTCTTACCACTTCCACATGGACATGGATCATTTCTTCCTACTTTTGGTCCTTTAATAATGGTTGTGGAAGATTTTTGCTTTTTATAAAGCTCGTTTCTTTTCGCTTCGGAGAGATGTTTGTCCCATTCTGGTAAATTGTATAACCAGTCAGCCTTCGCTTCAACCATGTTGTAGTAAAGAAGTTCTTTATCGTAATCTAAGCTAAGCTCTGTTTCTTCATCCATCGTTTCAATAGGATTTGGAGTTTTTAAACTGTCGTTAATTCCGTCTAGTATACCTACCATTACCATTTTTTCAACCTGGTATTTTTCAGCAAGAAAAGGAATTGTACCGGTTACTACTTCATCAGAGGAGAGAAGTTTTTCATAAAATCCTTTCTCTAATTCGAAATATGTGCCCCAAAATTGTCTGTATTGGTCTTCTGTCGCATTTTCGTTATACGCCGTAGCTCTCCATTCTTCTAATAATGTCATAATGATTCCACCTTTGTTTATCTATTCTTCCCATTGTATGGGGAATTTTTATACTAACGCAAATAGTATATACATATCTCAAAGATTTGTAAAGTCTTTTATGCAAAATTGATAAGGAACTGTCGAAATAACACGTATTTTTTAACTTACATAGATACTCTTTCTGCTATCTCAGCCATTTTAGCTGAATTCAAGCGGGTATCTCCATGTACACGGCTGTAGGATAAGTATCCATTCATTCGATCAATTTTCGTTAAATTTGCAGATCCGCATACGGGGCATACATCCATTTCTAGCTCCTCATGTCCGCAGTCATCGCAGTAAGACAGAGATAGATTAACTCCTTCATAAAATCCTTTTTCCATGGCACGATAAATAAGGCTACGTATCGCTTCTACATTATAGCTAATTGGATAACGAACGTATTGAATTTTTCCTCCGTTGCACAGCTCCCAGAACCTTCCTTCTAAATCTTGCTTACGTACAGGAGAAATATCTTCGGTAACGTGGCAATGGAAACTATTACTTACATAAGGGCGATCGGATACGTGTTCGATAATGCCATACTTTTTACGAAATTGTTCAACCTGTAGGCCACATAAACTTTCAGCAGGAGTTCCATATATGGCATAAAGGTAACCATCTTCCTCTTTAAACTGTGCTACTTTTTTATTAATATACTGTAATACTTCCAAAGCAAATTGTCCGTCTTCGGCGATTGATTTACCATTATAAAGTTCTTGCAGTTCGTTTAGGGCTGTTATACCAAAAGAAGCGGTCATTGGCTTTAATAGAGGCTTAATCTTATCGCTAGGCTTTAAATGGCCACCATAAAACCCACCTTCACAGTATGCAAGTGGATTTGTGGAGGCACGCATTTCGCCAAGGTATTCGTATGTTCGAATATGAAGCTGGCGAATCATTTCCAAATAATAGTCCAATACTTCGTAGAAGTCTCTATTTTCAGAGCGGGATTTAGCAAGTATCATTGGCAGATGTAAGCTTACTGCTCCTATATTAAAACGACCAGTAAATACAGGTACGTCATTTTCATCTGCTGGTTCCATGCCACCTCGTTCATACCAAGGGCTTAAAAATGCACGGCATCCCATTGGGCTGATGACTTTACCATAGCGTTTATACATGCTCGCGATATAGCCTTCACCGGTTAAGGATAGCCAATCTGGATACATGGTACGCGCAGAGCAAGCAAGTCCAGCTTCAAATACGTCTTCATTTGGACAGCCTTGACCATGAAGATTTTTATCAAAAAGGAAAACAATTTTAGGGAATAATACTGGTCTTTTATGCCCAGGTCTACCCTGACCTTCCTTATGAACATTTAACAAGGTTATTGCTGCCATTTTTTCAAAACGGTCTAATCCAAGCCCTAGCGTAATCGTTACAAAGGGGTAATCTCCACGGGAGGAGCCAACAGTATTTAACTTATACTCAATTCCTTGCCATCCTTGTTCAAAGTCTCTTAATACCTTATCCATTGCATACTGTGTCGCTTTTTCTTCATAACCTTTCCATGAAGGGTCTTGGTACTGTAAAAATTCTTCTTTGTACTTTAGGAAACTCTTTTCTGCATATGGACCTAAGACTTTGTCTGCTTCTGGAACGGTAAAACCACCGTATTGTTGTGCTGCAGTACTTAAGATAATGTCACCCATAACGTCAAAGGCAGTATCCAGTGTCTTTGGCTCATTATACCATACATTACCCATTTCAAATCCGCCGTTCATAACAGCTGCCATGTCGAACAGACAGCAGTTCATCGTATCCAATCGGGCAGATTGATCATGGATATAAATATATCCTTCTTTAC
>JBKTKK010000261.1:0-3363 GCA_047242405.1 Lachnospiraceae bacterium
ATCTTAAGTTTTCCGGATATAACATCTCGTCTGCAGTGGAGAGCCCTGTTTCAGCTAATGTACGCATATGAATATTACGAATCGCAATAAGACCAGCGAGCATATCTGGTTTCTTTTCAGGATCAGGTTGATGTACCATTCCTTTGTACCCTTCCCCTGTTGTACGTGGCTTATTGGTATAGACACGAGGAATTAAAATCAAATTATCCTTTACTTTATCTTGTATTTTAGAAAGACGATAAACGTAGTCTATGACAGCATCTTCATTATCTGCGGAACATGGTCCGATAATTACTAAAAATTTATTGCTCTTTCCAGTAATAACCTCTTTGATTTCTTCGTCCCTGGCTGTTTTTACGGCAGCTAGTTCTTTGGTTAAAGGAAACTGTTCTCGAACTTCTTCCGGAGAAGGAAGCCTTTTTACAAATGTAAAACTCATTGTCGTACCTCTTTTCTTTTGTCATCTGTTTTTGTTATGCGTTACCTTCCCTTTTTCCTAGCTGATACGTAACCAATGCACCAATTAAGAGTAATAAAACTCCAATGATACCATTGATAAGATTTACGGATGAAAGGGCATCTACTTTATAAAAAATTGCAAATGGAGAAGCAACAATTAAACCTAGGATACCACTGTAAGTAGCAGAACAGTAATTATGAAATAGCCATTCAATGAGCTTTGCAATTGCAAATATACCTACCAAAACACCAAGTCCAAACGGTACTAAGATCATACAAAGATGCATCATTTGCACCACATCAAAAGCCTTTAGCGCATCGATAAAATCGGTAATACTGCCAATGATTCCGAAGTAGTAACCAAGAATCATTAAAACGAGGGAACCACTGACGCCTGGTACAACCATTGTAGCAGAGGCAATGACACCAACGAAGAATAGTTTAATCATGGAAAGCACATCGGTTTGCAGCTCGATTCCTTTGCTTTCCTCTCCTCCAAGCATTGGCAAGATTAGGGCAAGAGCAAGGAATATGAGAAATACAAGGATATTGACTGCAGTTGTGTTATGCTTGTCCCTTGCTTTCCCTTCCTTTCGGTTCATAATTAACATAGGGATTCCCCCGAGGATAAGCCCAACAAAAACCATGGAGGTGATAAATGGCTGCTTTGCAAGTAAATATTTTATAGCATAAGAAAATCCTACAATGCCAATGGCACAGCCAATAAGAATTGGCAGTAGTAACATAACACTCTTTTTAAATTGTTTTAATAAATTTGAAATGGAACTTAAAAGTTTATCATAAATGCCAAGAGAAACTGCCATCGTTCCACCGCTTACTCCAGGTATAATGTTTGCAATTCCTACAAAAATACCTTTTACTATGTCGATAATAAAATTCATATTTCATTCCTTTCTACTATAATATAAAGAAAATATACCTCCACCAATTATAAAGTCCTAATTTCGGCCTGTCAAGCAAACGAAAGTAAATAATGATTTTATTTCCAAAATAATCGTTTTCTATGCGAAATTCACAAAAAAAAGAAAGACTTTCAGAAAAATTTAAGAATGCTGCCATGTAATTCTCTACTGTTTTGTGCTATGATACAAAGGTCTTAATTGAAAGGAAAGGGCGGAGTATTATGAAGTTTAAAAAGGAGAAAAGCAGTCAAGTTCTCTATTGGATTTTGATTGCAGTTGGCCTTAACGTGTTTATTGAAAGCTTAGCCAGGTTAAGCATAAGTAATTTATTGAATTATATCTTTTTTACACCACTTATTTTTATTTACAATACATTAATCATTATGGTTACACTTTCATTTGCTTTTTTAGTAAAACGAAGAACATTTGCAGTAGGATTAATCTCAACAATATGGATGGTTATGGGTATCGTAAATGGAGTGTTACTTGGATTCCATATACGTACGACACCTTTAACGGCACAAGATTTAAAGATGTATAAGTTTGCTTTAAGTTTAGCCGATAATTATTTGTCCTTTGGATTAATCGTTCTACTTATAATGGTTGTCGCTAGCATAATCGCAGTGCTTATGTGGATCTGGAAAAGAGCTCCAATTTCTGAAGGCAAGATTGCATACATGAAAACGATTTTATTTATCGTTGTTTTTACCTTTGGTGTACTTTGTATGAACGAACTAGGAATGAGAACTGGAATCCTTGCAAAAAATTTTGGTAATATCCAACAAGCTTACCAAGATTATGGATTTCCATATTGCTTTGCCAATAGTTTGTTAAATACTGGAATAGATAAACCGTCTAATTATGATAAAAACGCAGTGGAAGACATTGTAGATAAAGAAGTATTGGACGAGTCAGCAACGGTTTCCTCTACCGTAGCTCCTTCAGGGTCAGAAGCTACAGGGGACTTGTTAGGCGAGGAACGAAAAGATACGAATATTATTTTCATTCAGCTAGAATCACTTTTTGATGTAACAAAAATGAAGGATTTGGAGTTCTCCAAGGACCCTCTTCCAAATCTTACAAGGCTGCGTTCCCAGTTTTCCTCGGGTTATGTCAGTGTACCTTCGGTAGGGGCCGGCACGGCCAATACGGAATTTGAAGTAATCACGGGAATGAATTTAGATTTTTTTGGGCCGGGAGAATATCCGTATAAGACGGTATTAATGAAAACGACAGCTGAAAGCGTTGCTTACAATATGTCAGAACTTGGATATAAAACCCATGCCATTCATAATAATAACGCGACTTTTTATGATCGAGTGGGTGTATTTCCACGTTTAGGTTTTGAAACCTTTACCTCCATTGAGTATATGAATAACTTAGAGTATACGCAGCTAGGCTGGGCGAAAGATAAGGTCCTTATCGATGAAATAAAAAAAGCATTGGATTCTACGGAAGAAAAAGACCTAATCTACACGATTTCGGTTCAGGGCCATGGAAGTTATCCAGAAGAGGCCATATTGGAAAATCCGGAAATTACAATTACCGGAGGTTTAGAGGATGACGAGTCAAGAAAAAATGCCTTTACCTACTACGTCAACCAAATTTATGAAATGGATCAATTTATTGGAACCCTTATCGATACACTTTCTGCAACCGATGAGAAATATGTCGTTGTCATGTATGGTGACCACCTTCCGACGCTTGGCATTACCGAAGATGAATTAGATGGTACGAACTTATTCCAAACGCCGTATGTCATCTGGAATAATTTTAATTTGCCAAAGGTAGAGCGGAATGTGGAGGCTTATCAATTATCTGCCCATGTATTAAATCAATTGGATATTCATAAGGGGATTTTAACAAGATTTCATCAGAAATATTTGTTAGAAGGAAGCGTGGAACCATCAACCCAAAATGTAGAGGAAGAGTCTGCGGAAGAAAAGTATTTAAATGATTTAAAAGTCATTGAGTATGATAT
>JBKTKK010000262.1:0-3356 GCA_047242405.1 Lachnospiraceae bacterium
AATATGTAATCGTTTCGCTAGTTGAACAATCTCCTTCATGATGGTTTTTTGACGTAAACCTCGTTTACTAGAAATATCTAATAAAAATGAGCGGTCTAGTTTTAACTCATCAATTTTTAAATGGCCCAAGATATTTAAGGAAGAGTAGCCACTTCCAAAATCATCCATTGATATCCGGAAGCCCTCTTTTTTTAATCGTACGATTTTCGTATTTAATTGATCCACGTTTTCCATTGCCAACCCTTCTAAAATTTCAAGTGTGATCAGATTGCATGGGATTTTGTATTTTGCTACTAAGTTACTCAAATTTTGGACATAATCTGTCTCATAAAAGAGTCGTTTTGATTGATTGACCGAAATTGGTATAGGTGTGACTCCTTTGTCATTCCATTCCCGAAGCTGCTTACATACGCATTCGACCATATACATATCTAGGCGTATACAAAACCCATTTTTTTCAAATAAGGGTATAAATTGGGTAGGGGAAATCAGGTTTTCCTCGCTAGTAACCCAGCGTACCAAAGCCTCTGCTCCATCGATCGGATTATTTTTCAAATTTATTTTAGGCTGTAGGAATAGCTTGAATTCATTATTTTCCAAGGCTTGTACCATATGGCTTTCCATATAGTTCTCTAGCTCTTCTTTCTTATGAATCTCGGAGTCATAAAAGGACATATTATGCTGGTATACGCCTTTTGATCTACCTAAAGCAAATAGAGCACGAGTCATGATTTTGTCACATATATTTTTTTCATTCTTAGGAGAGTTGACAACTACAACCCCACAATACAGCAAGTGATATGATCCTCCTAAAGTAGACATGGTAAATAACCAAAATCTACTTTAGGAGGATCATATCAAAGGTTATCTGGGTTACTTTTATACTTTGATAAATCGGATTGTTAATTTCTTGCGCTCTATTTACACAAAATAAATACCATCCATTTATTCCGATAGGCTCTAGGTAGGACATATGATCTTTCCCTTGATATTGGAAAGAAGAGAAGATGCTTTCCTGGTTATTCATAACAGCTTTAATTTTATCCTGAAATTCCCTATCAATGTAGGGTCCTTCAAATATAGTCTCATAATTATGATCAACAACCTGATATTTCGAACGAATTAAAAACGTTCCATCCGTACCAATCAAATGGATATGACCATGGCTGTACAAAACGGTATCACTATCCAAAATATTATAAAAGTTCCCAAGGGAGTCACTTGCAACCAAGGTTCCAATAATAGTACCATTCTCATGGACAGGTACACTATATACAAAGATTTTATCTTCTGAAATATCTGAAGTGAAAAGGCTAGATATTACACTTTCCCCATTCAAAGATTTTTCAATGGAATTTTTTATTTCATCAGGAAGGGAATCTACCGTTATATCCAGATCCGTTCTCTCATCATGCATTACTTGAATTCCGACTCCGTTTGTATCAAAATATGCCATCGTAATAAATTTATTTTCTTTGTTCGATTCCAATAAGCTTTGAGACAAGGAATCGGTATCCCTTGTAGTACTTAATGTTAAGAAATTTGCCAATGTATGTAGTGTTTGAAAATCAGCATCGATTTGATTTAAAAGAATCTTCTTATATTCTTCCGCTTCGGCTTTCATCTACGCCTTTATTGTATTTTGCAAGGTTTGATTTAAATAAATTAATATCCCGTTACCAGATGCAAAAATTGTTATGCTGGCAATAGCAATAAAAATTGTTATTTTTCTTAGACGGTTCTGAAGGAATTTTTCACTCAATTTATAAAACCTCGTTCATTTCATTAAAGTAGTGCACTGTATATTTATGCCTGATACATGTTAGTAGGGTTCATTACTATATAAAGCGTATACAGCGTTTGTATGATCATGCTTCGATCATTTGTATTTTCTCCAAAGGTAAAATGACTATTAAGTATAACATCCTGCAACATTATACGATGGATGATTGAAATTATCAATATTTGAAAATAAATATTTCAATAATAGTACCAAGAATAGAAAAGAAAATTTTGTTATGTGTTTAATACAAAAAATAAAAGATATTATTGTAAAGGAACCTTGACAAAAATAGACCTAGAAACTATACTTAAATTGTAAAGGAACCTTGTCAAAAAAGAGGAGGTATTAGGTGAAGAACAGAGTTGAGGAACTAAGGAAACATTTAGGTATGAGCCAAGATGATTTTGCAAAAGCAATTAAGGTTTCAAGGCAAACGATTAGCTCCATCGAAACAGGAAAATATAATCCGTCTTTGGAGTTGGCTTTTGTAATTTCAGATTTCTTCGAAAAAAGAATTGAAGAAATTTTTATCCATGAAAGGAGTAGGGAAAATGAATAAAAATAATTTAGAAATTGGTGTTAAGTTTGTCCTTGTTGGTGTTGCTTTTTTGCTTATAGCTTTACTAACCGAAAGTAAACTAGACAGTATACTGTTTGGCTTTGCTGGGGCGACGATTGCTCCCGGTATCGTATCAATTTGTAAATATTTCTATTGGAATATACCAAAAAACAAAGAACGGTATCAAGAGAAAATTGAGGACGAAAAAATTGACCTTCATGATGAATTAAAAGAAAAACTTAGAGATAAGTCCGGGCGATATGCGTATATACTCGGAATTATTTTGGTCAGTATTTCAATTGTTATAGTTTCAATATTGGGGGCTTTAGATGTCATTGGCAATGCACGTATTATTGTCCTGTATTTGGGGGGATATTTAATATTTCAAATTGTTGCAGGAATTAAAATATTTAATCATTTACTTAAGAAATATTAATCGTAAAACTAGGCGGAACAGTTAAGGGGCGACAGCAAAGAGTGCTGTCGCCCTTTCTATTTTAAAATTTAAAAACCAATTGGTAACCTAAATTCGTTCCTACAACGCAAGTATCGAATAGGAACGACAAAATTTTACCTTTCTATTACTTCTTTGCACACGTTGGGAAACAAAGATGGGATATCCAAGCTTTTGTTTCGATGTGCACCTGCCACTTCTCGCAATTAGGCTAATATTATGCATAAACTTGTTTGATGATTTGTAATTATGATGAATTTATGCCGTTTATTACTCGGCTTGTATATTTGATATTATACAATTTGACTAACTACTTGTCAATAAAATACCGGTTCTTCGACAGCTAAAAAACGAAAAGCGGTTATTTAAGGGATTTTCCTTTGAATATTTTTTAGCCGTCAAATGAGCCGTCAAAAAGAGGAGGAATGATTTATGCCAAGAAAAGGCGAGAATATCTATTTGAGAAAAGATGGTCGTTGGGAAGGAAGATACATTAAGGGCCGCAGACCAGACGGAAAGATAAAATTCGGATCAATTTACGGAAAACAGTACAGTGACGT
>JBKTKK010000263.1:0-3352 GCA_047242405.1 Lachnospiraceae bacterium
GAAATTATCTATATGGTAAATGGTTCTACAACCCATATAATTAATGACAAAGTTAAAGTCATTCTTGAGAAGGGGGATCTTTTGTTTTTAAATCAACACACCTATCACAAAATACTACCCGCTGGAATAGAAGATATAGGAATCAACTTTATCGTTCTTCCAGAGTTTTTCGATGTTGCATTTTCTATGTTAGAGGAAGAAAATGAATTGAAGAATTTTCTTGTTGATACGTTGCGGAGGGACACGGGGAAAACAAATTATTTGCATTTTCATGTGGCAGGTGTTTTACCAATTCAAAATTTAATTGAGAACATGACTTGGTCTATTTTAAACCACGAAAACAATCGTAGTAAAATAAATCAAACGACAATGGGACTTCTATTTTTGCAGTTAATGAATTATACGAATAAGCTGGAACACCATGATAGGCAGCAGTTTGAAAATAGAATTACGCTAAATGTGCTACATTATATAGAAGTGGAATATAAAAATGCATCCTTATCTGAAATTGCCGAGTTAGAAGGACAAAGTATCTATCAACTTAGTCGTCTCATTAAAAACAATACGGGATATACTTTTAAGGAACTATTACAGATAAAACGATTTAATAAGGCAGTGCAGCTATTATCGGAAACCCGCCTATCGGTTTCTGATATCATTGCGGCAGTTGGCTATGATAATACAAGCTATTTTTATCGTGTTTTTCGAGAGCGTTATCATATGAGCCCCAACGAGTTCCGAAAACAATCAGCAAATAAAAGAGGATAAAGGATAAGTTGCAAATAAGGACGTAAACTTTACAAGTATCGTCCTTGTTTTTTTTTCTATAAAATACTAGAATAAATTTATTAATACAGATAAAGGGGTTTTGGTGATGAGATACTATTTAGCAGTAGATATCGGTGCTTCTAGCGGACGACATATTCTTGGGCATTTGGAAGATGGAAAAATGGTGCTAGAAGAGGTATACCGTTTTGTAAATGGTAATGTAACAAGAAATGGCCATCTTTGCTGGGAACTTGATCGTCTGTTTCAGGAAATCGTAAACGGCTTAAAGGCTTGTAAAGATGTAGGGAAAGTACCAGTAAGTATGGGAATTGATACATGGGGCGTTGATTTTGTATTGTTAGATGAAGAAGATAAAGTCCTTGGAGATACGGTAGCGTACCGGGATAGTCGTACAGAAGGAATTGATGAAAAGGTATATGAAAAAATTTCTGAAGACGAGTTATATGCAAGAACTGGAATTCAAAAGCAATTATTTAACTCCATTTACCAATTGTATGCAATTAAAGAGAGTAATCCAGAATATTTCGAGAAGGCAAAATCCTTTTTGATGGTACCAGAATATTTTAACTTTTTATTAACAGGAGTTAAAAGGAATGAATACACCAATGCAACAACAGGGCAATTGGTAAACGCTGTGACAAAGACTTGGGATACAGAGCTTATCACTCGTTTAGGTCTTCCAGTTTCTATCTTTGGTGAATTACATATGCCTAAGACAGTAGTAGGTAACTTAAAAGATGAAATTAAAAACTTAGTTGGCTTTGATTTGGAAGTTATTTTGCCTGCAACCCACGATACGGGATCAGCTGTATTGGCTGTTCCTGCAAATGACGATGATTTCGTGTATTTAAGTTCCGGAACCTGGTCATTAATGGGAATCGAAAGAAAAGAAGCAGATTGTACTCCAGAAAGTAAGGCGTATAATTTTACAAATGAAGGTGGTTATGAATATCGTTTCCGCTATTTGAAAAACATCATGGGACTATGGATGCTGCAAAGCGTTCGTCGTGAACTTAATAGCGGGGAAAAACAATATGGATTCCCAGAACTAATCGCCATGGCACAGGAAGCAGACGGTTTTCCTTCTATCGTAGATGTGAATGATAACTGTTTCTTAGCTCCAGACAGCATGATACAAGCGGTAAAAGAATATTGTACAAAAACTGGACAACAAGTGCCAGATACAACTGGAGAATTATTAGTGGTGATCTATAATAGTTTAGCTAAAAGCTATGCAGAGACCATTCGCGAAATTGAAAAAATGACTGGACGTACATTTAAGCGTCTCCATATCGTTGGAGGGGGATGTCAGGATAATTACTTAAATCAAAAGACAAAAGCTTATACTGGAAAAGAAGTATATGCGGGACCAATAGAAGGTACAGCCTTAGGAAATCTTATGGTGCAAATGCTTAAGTCTGGAGATTTTGCTACGTTAGAAGATGCAAGAACTTGTGTAGCACAGTCATTTGATGTAAAAAAAGTTTGAAAATATTTGAAATAAAAAGTAAAGGAGAATTAAAATGTACGATTTAAAGAAAGGCTATGAATTAGCAAAAGAATTTTACGCACAGTATGGCGTAGATGTGGATAAAGCGATCCAAATCGCAGACGAAACTCCAATCTCTATGCATTGCTGGCAAGGTGATGATGTAGCTGGAACAGAGTATAAAGAAGATAAGACCTTAACAGGTGGAATTCAGGCAACTGGTAATTACCCAGGAAAGGCTAGAAATGGGGAGGAACTTCGTGCGGACATTGAAGAAGCTATGAAGTACATTCCTGGTACATTAAAACTAAACTTACATGCAAATTATCAGGAAACCGATCATTTTGTTGAAAGAAATGAAATCGAACCAGAACATTTTCAAAATTGGGTTAACTGGGCTGTTGATAAAGGGATTGGACTTGACTTTAACCCAACTTACTTTGCACATCCATTAAGCGATAATGGAACCTTATCATCTGCTGACGAAACGGTACGTCAATTTTGGGTTGAACACGGCATTCGTTGTCGTCGTATTGGAGAATATTTTTATAAAAAGACTGGAAAGCCTTGTGTGATTAATCACTGGACCCCAGATGGAGATAAAGAAGTTCCGATTGACACATTAGGACCAAGAGAAAGATTAAAGAAGAGTTATGATGAAATCTTCGCAGCCACAGAGGATGTAGAAGGTGTTATTGATGGCATTGAATCAAAAGTATTTGGTATCGGTGCAGAAAGCTACACAGTAGGTTCACACGAATTCTGTATGGGATATGTAATGAAGGCAAATAAAGACCATATCATAATGACATGTGATACAGGACATTATCATCCAACTGAAGTTGTTTCTGCTAAATTATCAGGGATTTATACATTTGATAAATCGGTTCTTCTTCATGTTTCCCGTCCAGTTCGCTGGGATTCTGACCATGTAGTAAGCTTTGATGATGAAACAAGAGCGATCTTTGATGAGTTAGTACGCATGGACAAATTAAAAGATACATATGTTGCAACAGATTTCTTTGATGCTTCTATTAATCGTATTGCTGCATGGACAATTGGTCTTAGAAATAC
>JBKTKK010000264.1:0-3345 GCA_047242405.1 Lachnospiraceae bacterium
CCTTTTGGAAAAATATAGCAATGTATCCAATGATACTGCTGCATTGCGCGCATTTTATACGACGATTGCAACAGCTTGGGAATCTAGAGTAGAAGGCGTGGCAATTTCAGTTATTCAATACTTTTGTGATAGAGAAGACCCCCAAAAAATTGAAGAGGAAATTACTCTAAGCATGAGTTTTATGAAGAATACCCAGCCGACGGAATCTTTTCGCGTTGCTACAGAAGTATTAGAAACTCGATATAAAGGGGAAAATAAAGTATTAGAAGCAATTAAAAGAGGGGATGAAAAAACAGCCCTAGAAATGTCCAAAAATTGGTCTGGTAAAAATATTCTTCCTAGGGTTAAGGATCAACTAAGAAGTGGCAAAAATCTATTATTAAGTGGAAATACATTATTTCGTAAGGTTGTGGAAAGCAGCAATGTACATCCATTCTACCTTGATGAAATATCGAGAAAATATGCCCTTCATATAGAAAAATGTACCTCTATGAATCAGCTAGATAGTGTACAAGAAGAAATGATACGTAGTTATTGTAAAATGGTTCGGAAGTATTCCCTCTCTCGTTATTCAAAATCTGTAAGAGAGGCAATCAATTATATTAATCTAAACATAACACAGGACTTGACTTTAGATACCGTAGCAAAAAAACTAGATTTGGCACCCGCCTACTTATCCGGACAATTCAAAAAAGAAACAGGCCAAACCATTACAGAATTTATTCATTGCAAAAGATGCGATCACGCTGCAGAGCTTTTGATACATTCAAATCTATCGATAGCAGAGATTGCCACCCAGTCAGGAATAACAGATACGAGTTATTTTTCTATGTTATTTCGAAAAAAATACGGAATGTCACCAACCCACTATCGTAAAATGAATAAGGATTAAACGTGAAAAAACCTGATTAAAATCAGGTTTTTTAGGTTAAGTAACTATGCACTTGTTCTTACCCCATCTATTTTAATACAGCGCATTTTTCGAATATCGTATGTACTTAATGGACGCATAAGCGAATCATAAGTGTGACAGGCAATAAAAATTTGACTTAAATCAGAAGGATGAAATTTCGATATGATCATACATGCGTGGTGAAAATAATTATGTTCGGTAGCTAATTGAACAATGTCTCCAATTTTTGTTTCTTCTATTGGAACCTCACTTCCAAATGGCCCCGGACCTTTATTATTCATTAAAAATTTATGGAAGTATTCAACAGAGGTCCACGAAGGGCTTCTCTGATTAATGGAATAATAGTACCAACCAGTGACAGGCGTATGATTCATAATTTTTGATCCCGCATATAAACACTGTGACATGAAATTTGTACAATCTCCACCAATTTTATCAAAATCATAATAACTTGGGTTTCTGGAAAGTGCCCATCGTGTCGCATAATCTACTGCATTTCCTCTATTGTACGGAAGTACTTTATAAGGCATACGATTTCCCGCCTATTTGAAGTTATACTATACTATGCACAAAGGGCTCTTATTATATTTACTTTTTATACGCAATAATAACTGTCGCCCCTAATTCCACCTATTCTTTTACGGCACCAACATTAACACCCTTAACAAAATACTTTTGGCAAAACGGATATATAATCATAAATGGGATAATCGCTACCATTACCGCTGCATTTTTTACAGTATTTTCTGTCGCTGATCCGACGGCAGATGGCAAATCACTTCCCATTATAATACTTCTTAATTTCATCTGAAAATTGTATAAATCTGGATTCGTTATATAAAGTTTATAATTGGTATAGTTATTCCAATAGCTAACGGCGTACATAAGCCCAATGGAAGTTAAAGCAGCTTTTGATAGTGGGAGCACGATTCGAACAAAAATCCCCATTGGCGTACAACCATCCATCTCTGCAGCCTCATATAGGCTAGATGAAATTCCTTCAAAGAAATTTCTCATCAGTACAAGATTAAATATATTGATTGCCGGCATTAAAATGACCGATCCTAACGTATTCGTTAAATGCAGACCTTTCATAAGAAGATAGGTAGGAATCATACCACTCTCAAAGATCATCGTAAAAAGTAATAAACCAGCAAAGAAGTTACGACCAGGCATCTCCCACTGTATTAAAACATATGCCCCTAATGTAGATAGGGTGAGACCTAATATCGTACCTATTACCGTTGTTAAGCAAGAGACAAGAAATGGTCTGTATAAGGTTGGATTTGTAAATACGGAAACATAACCATCTAAACCGAATTTCTTCGGCCATAATTTCATACCATAGGCCGCATGTAAGTCCAAAGAATCAACAAACACCTTCCAGATGGGAATAATAATAATCAAGCAAATTAAGACAAAAAAGAGACCGTTTATGATGCCGAACATTGTATTTTTTTTCTTTTTTAGCATATTACCACCTCCCTAAACAATGCCGCGGCCACGGATTCTTTTGCTTATATAATTACAAATTAGTACAAGCGCACAACCGACCAAAGATTTTCCAAGACCAACTGCTGTCGTATATCCATAATCCGGCAAAGCACCCGAATTAAATGTCTGTGTATAAATATATGTCTGCAAAACATCGGATTGTTTGATTACTGCATCATTTTGTAAAACAAACACAGATTCAAATAAATCCATAACCTTTGCTAGATTTAAGATTAACACAGTAATAATTGTATTGGCTAAGGCTGGTAGAGTGATATACCAAATTTTCTTCCATCTCCCTGCTCCATCCATTTCAGCCGCCTCATATTGTTCGACACTGATTCCAGCTAACGTTGCCATAAATATAATCGTCCCCCAACCAGTATCTTTCCATATATTTATCAAATAAAAGATAGGTTTCCACCATTTATTATTCGCTAAGAAATAAATCATAGTATCCTTATCTACTATTCCTAAACTTGATAACAAAGAATTAACCAAGCCTTCTTGTGTAGGTGATAAAATTAATGTAAAAACGGAAGCGGTAACTACCCACGACATGAAATGTGGTAAGTAAATAATTGTTTGGGCTAACTTTTTAAATCTTAAGTTGATAATTTCATTTAATAAAATAGAAAATACCACTGCCATACCCGTGTTTAAAAGCAATTTTATTACACTTAATTCCAACGTATTTTTAAATGCCTGCCAAAAGCCAGGCATGGAAAACATTTTCTTAAAATTTCTCAAACCAACAAATACTGGATCCTTTATTCCTTTATACTCATAGAATGCATATCGTATCCCATTTAATGGAACAAAATAAAAGGTAATAGTGAAAAGCAACACCGGCAGGAACATGAAATAGAACCAGCGATATTTATATAGCCTAACTTTTAATGGTTACCCAACTGTTTTAACCTTAGGGATCGCCACAT
>JBKTKK010000265.1:0-3323 GCA_047242405.1 Lachnospiraceae bacterium
GTTTTAATGATATTAGACGGATATGGATTAAATGATCGCAAAGATGGAAATGCGGTTTTCGAAGCCAATACTCCAGTTTTAACAAAGTTAATGTCAGAAGGCCCATTTGTAAAAGGAAATGCAAGTGGTATGGCAGTTGGTCTACCAGAAGGTCAGATGGGTAATTCTGAAGTTGGACATTTAAATATGGGCGCAGGACGTATTGTATACCAAGAACTTACTCGTATCACCAAAGAAATTCACGATGGAGACTTCTATAAGAACGAAGCTTTTTTAGCCGCTGTTGAAAATTGTAAGAAAAACAATTCAGCTCTCCATTTGTTAGGACTTGTTTCGGATGGCGGGGTACACAGCCACATTAATCATATCTATGCATTGTTAGAGCTTGCAAAGAAGAATGGCTTAGAAAAAGTCTTTATCCATTGCTTCTTGGATGGTCGTGATACACCACCATCTTCTGGTAAGAGCTATGTAGAAGCATTAATGAAAAAATGCGACGAAATCGGAGTTGGTAAAGTTGCTTCTGTTATGGGCCGCTACTATGCGATGGATCGTGATAACCGTTGGGATCGTGTTGAAAAAGCATATCGTGCTCTTCGTTTTGGCGAAGGTGCTCAAGCAGCATGTGGCGCTTGTGGAATCCAGGCGTCTTATGATCAGGATGTAACAGATGAGTTTGTTGTTCCTACTGTAGTAGTAGAAGATGGTACACCAATTGGTAAAATTGAAGATAAAGACTCTGTTATTTTCTTTAATTTCCGCCCAGATAGAGCAAGAGAAATGACAAGAGTATTCTGCGAAAACGATTTTGATGGTTTTGATCGCGGAAACCGTGCAGATGTAACATTTGTTTGTTTTACGGAATATGATCATACAATACCAAATAAAATTGTTGCATTCCATAAGGTGGCAATTACAAATACTTTCGGTGAATTTTTAGCTGCAAATGGCTTAAAACAGGCAAGAATTGCTGAAACAGAAAAATATGCTCATGTTACATTCTTCTTTAATGGTGGAGTAGAGGAACCAAATGAAGGGGAAGAAAGAATTTTAGTAAAATCACCAAAGGTTGCTACTTATGACCTTCAACCAGAAATGAGCGCATTTACAGTGGCTGACAAATTGGTAGATGCAATCAAATCGGATAAATACGATGTGATTATCGTAAATTTTGCAAATCCAGATATGGTAGGACATACAGGTATCGAAGCAGCAGCGATCAAAGCAATAGAAGCTGTTGATGCGTGTGTTGGACGCACAGTAGAAGCAATTAAGGAAGTAAATGGCCAAATGTTTATCTGTGCAGACCATGGAAATGCAGAACAGTTAGTAGATTATGAAACAGGAGCTCCATTCACTGCACATACTACAAATCCAGTTCCATTTATCCTTGTAAATGCAGACCCACAGTATAAATTAAGAGAAGGCGGTTGCTTAGCAGATATCGCTCCTACTTTAATTGAGTTGATGGGTATGGAACAACCAGTTGAAATGACAGGGAAGAGCTTATTAATAAAGGAATAATATTTATCCTATGACAAGAATCTCCAACTACTTCTAAAGGTAGCTGGAGATTTTTTTGTTTATTTCTACTTGTATTTTTACATGAAATAGTAATGTTAGAAATGTCGAAAAATGCCATAAATTTCCACAAAAATGTATTGAAAAAAATACAAAAATATGAATGAAAAGCAGTTTATTGGGGAATAATTCATGTAATCCATATTTTGGCTTTTCATAACATATAAAAAAAGCCGTTTTTTATAAGAATTTTATATAAGAAACGTATAAGAAAAAGAGTTACATACCCATAAGGCTTTTGCAAATATTATGTAAAGCGAATGTATTGACAATGGAAAACTAGTATGGTATATCTTAATCAATCTCAATACAAAAATTTATAATAATGTGATGGGAGTGTTGTAAACATGTATAAAAAGAAAATCAAATTAACCCACGAAACAGTTAGCGAGTTTGTGCGTGCAGCAAATAAATGTGACTTCGATATCGATTTAGGTTATGACAGAATAATTGTTGATGCGAAATCTATTTTAGGTGTTTTTAGTCTAGATCTTAGTCATAAACTTACGGTGGCTTATCCCGAAGTTGATGACGATTTTGAGGACATCTTAAATCGTTATCTTGTAGCTTAACTGGAGATGCTGAAATAAGTGTTTTGCTTATTTCGGCATTTTTTTAATATTAGAGATATATTTTTAATTCCAATCAGACTAAAAGTTACAAATAGCACGTACTTCAGGACAAATAGCACGAACCTATTGACTAAATTCATCGAATTTTATACATTTGTATTATGAAAACAAGACAAATGCAAAAAAAATTAGTGATTATTATTTAAAACGAATAATGATGTTCGTTAAAATGTTACATAATTCGTTAAAAAGAACTTCAAAAAAGTAGGTTGCATTGTATAATAGTAGAAATGAGTAATTTTGAGGGGAATTTATAATTAGAAATTCTTATGAAAAGAGATTTCGTATAACAGTAGAGCGTTTTCTTTTAGGGAACGTTTGCCTTTATACTTGAATGACGAGTAAAGAGCGTCTGTTTTCATAGTAAAGTGATATACATTAGGGCAAGATGTAAAGGTATATGGAGTTTTATATTTTTGACTAGTGAGAAAAGGGCAGATAAGAGAGGGGATAGGATATGAGTGTGATGGAGTATGAAGCAAAAATTAGAGAATTGGAAATTACAGTTGCAGAATTTAAGTTAGAAAATGCCAGATTAAAAAAAGATGTTGATTGGATGCATGAGATGATTTGGCATATGATTCATAAGATAAGGAAGCAGAGTGCACAAAATTAGAAAAAGTACTAGACGAATTGTCGATTTTATGAGAAAATAAGAGTTGGTCTGATGAAGATTTAACAATCTAAGTCTGGCATAGATTACATATATCTGAAAGGAGTTTTAAAATGATTTATTCACATGAAGTAGAAAAAATGTGTACAGTTGCACAAGGCGTTAATCATGGCCCAGCTCCAATCCCTGAAGAAGCAAAATGGGTAAAAGCAAAGGATGTATCCGATATTTCCGGTTTAACACATGGAGTAGGTTGGTGTGCCCCACAGCAAGGTGCATGTAAATTAACTTTAAATGTGAAAGAAGGTATCATCCAAGAAGCATTAGTTGAAACAATTGGATGTTCCGGTATGACACATTCTGCTGCTATGGCTGCTGAAATTTTACCAGGTAGAACAGTTTTAGAGGCATTAAATACAGACTTAGTATGTGATGCAATTAATACAGCAATGCGCGAATTATTCTTACAGATCGTTTATGGAAGAACACAGTCTGCT
>JBKTKK010000266.1:0-3306 GCA_047242405.1 Lachnospiraceae bacterium
TGCGTACCGTACCTTCTAAAATTGCTTTTCCAGAAATAATATTACGCAAAGTTCCAGAATGAAACGAGCCGAAGGAAACGACTGCACTATCAATAGGATCGAAAAACCGGCTTACAATACTTTGAAGATTTATAAGAATTTGGGCTGCCACGACTGTCGCATCGACACACTGGTGAGGCTTACCTGCATGACCTGGTCTACCTTCTACTGTAATGGTTACCTGGTTTGTACTTGCCATTCTTGGACCTGGTTCAAGGGATACTTTACCAGACGGTATATCGCTAAAAATATGAATTCCAAATACTTCATCCACTCCCTCTAGACAGTCTTCTTCTAGCATTTTTCTTGCACCAGCCACACATTCTTCCGCTGGTTGGAAAAGCAACTTAACCGTTATATTTAAATCCTTTTCATGTGCTTTTAGCACTTTTGCTGCCCCTAATAGGGCCGCCATATGCCCGTCATGTCCACAGGCATGCATAAGCCCTTCGTGTTGGGATGCATAAGAAAGTCCTGTTCTTTCTACTATTTTTAATGCATCCATATCTGCTCTTAACGCGACTGTCTTACTTCCGTTTCCAATGGTTCCAATCACACCCGTTTTTGCTATTTCCTGATAAGGTATATCCATTTTCCTTAACTCTTCTTTAATTTTTTTTGAAGTTTCCCACTCCTCCATACCTATCTCTGGAATTTGATGAAAATATCTTCTCATAGAAATAATATAGTCTTTTAAAAGCAACACTTCTTTCTTAATATCCAAGTCCATCCCTTCCCTTCCTGATCTTTCCACCTTAACTATAAATCTTTTTTTTCTGTTGGGCAAGATTAATTCTTCTTTTCACGGTAGAACTATGTTATAATTAAAATAATCTGCTCATTTAAATACAATATAAGAATGGAAGGTAAACTATGAAAAAAGTGTATTTCGATAAAAAAATGATAAAAATATGCGGATATATCATTTTAACCGTAGTATTAACTTATTCTGCAATTCATACGTTAGACCACCTCCCAGACATCGTACACTTTATTCGAGATTTTATAGAAAAAGTTACAACGATTCTAAAACCATTTCTGATTGGTTTGTGTATTGCCTTTTTTTTCTGGCCTGCAGTCCATTTTATAGAATGCAAATTAGAAGAAAATAAATTACTTAGTAAAATAGTTCGAAAAAAGAGTTATAGACGTGCCCTTGGTGTAATTGCAATATACATGATAATTTTAGGTTTCATATTGGCGATGATTACAGGGATCTATGTCATGATTGGAGGGCAGGTTTCTAAAAATATTTCATTCGGCTCTATTATTACGACAATCGCTAACTATTTAATGGATAGTAATTTAGATGCTCAATTTTTCGAACAACAATTACAAAAATTGAATATTCCTTTGACCGACTCCATCAAAGATAACTTGGCTAGTATTCTTTCAACGCTTCAAACTTTTGTAACAAATAGCATTTCAAACGTATTTAATTCTGTAATTAATATCGGTAATAACTTAATTTCTATACTAGTATCTACTATCTTAAGTATTTATTTATTGTTGGATAAAGAGTACTTTTTAGACTTATGGAATAAAATATTTTATGTGATCTTTCGGGAAAGTAAAGCTGGATTGAAAATTAGATATGCTTTTGAAGTATTTAACGATACATTTACGAATTACATAAAAGGACAATTACTCGAAGCCTTTTTTGTCGGTGTAATGGCCTCAATTGCCTTACTTTTACTAGATGTGGATTATGCTATAGTCATTGGTATATTTGCTGGAATTACAAATATGATACCTTATGTAGGGCCATGGATCGGTACGATATTAGGTGCACTAATGGCCCTATTAAGTGGGAAGTTCCTATTAATTATTTGGGTCATTATCGCATTACAGATTGTACAACAGATTGATAATAATTTACTTGCACCTAAGATAGTTGGTAATAAAGTTGGCCTTCACGCTGTTTTTACGATGATTGCTATCCTAATCGGTGCTAACCTAGGTGGTATATTTGGTATGCTCGTTTCCGTACCTATATTCGCATCTATTAAGAATTTAATTGCATCGTGGTATGACAGTAAAGATTTTGAGCAAAAACGTCTTGCCTTTAATGAATCACATACAAATAAAGTAAAACGTGATGATAATTCTACGAATGCGGAATAATGGTTGTATACCATGTAATACTACCTATATAATCCGCAATAGAAACGACTGGTCCCTATGCAAATGGAAAAAACAGTTTGCAACTGTATGGCTGTAACCGTTGACAATATTGCAGACGCAATTAAAAATGGTGCGACTACCTTTGAAGAAGTGAAGAAAGTTACGAAAGTATCTTGTGGTTGTCATCGTTGCGAGGAATATGCCCGTAATGTGACGGCAGAATTATTAGAGGAATATCATTACTAGAAGCTACTTTTGCCCTATCAAATTGATAGGGCAAGTTTGATTTAAGGAGAATCATATTATGAATATTTTAGTAAGTGCGTGTTTATTAGGTACTTGTTGTCGCTATGATGGAAACAATAACAAAGTACATACTCTGTCAAACTTATCAGAAGGCTGCCATTTAATCCCTGTATGTCCAGAGCAATTAGGTGGCCTCCCCACTCCAAGAGTTCCCGCAGAGCGAAGGCATCATAGGGTATACACAAAGGAGGGGCTGGATGTTACGAAAGAATTTACCCAAGGTGCAGAAGAAGCATTAAAACTAGCGAAACAATTTGATTGCAAACTTGCTATTTTAAAAGAAAGAAGTCCCTCTTGTGGAAAAGGTATGATTTACGATGGATCCTTTCAAAAGCGATTAATCGAAGGAAATGGCTTAACAACAGATTTGCTTATAAAAAATGGTATTGAGGTAATCGGGGAATCCATGATTGAAACCTATTTCCACCTTGGCTCCAAAGAAGAAAAAAAACCTATGTAGCTATAGCAAAAAGCTAGCCATTCATTCCAAAGAGGTGATTGGCTAGCTTTTACTATATTTTCTTCTTATATACAGTAGAACCTTCCTCTTTTTCAAAAGGTTCAAATGATAATTTTTTCGCAATATAATGTGAAATTGTATTAGAATCGTCTATCCTGCAATAAATATTGGATAAACCCAATCGATTAACTGCGTAGGCGATTGCAAGTTGACATGCTTCCATACATAAACCTCTGTTACGATATCTCTTATCGATTAAGTAGCCTAGGAACCATTCCGTTTGATTGCCATAGGTTTCCGGCTCTAGCCCCACTCTACCGATGATGATAGGATGTTTTTTAGTGGCATCTTCCACAACCCACATACCACATCCATAA
>JBKTKK010000267.1:0-3304 GCA_047242405.1 Lachnospiraceae bacterium
ATATATGGGTGGGTATAGGGATTGTGATGAGAAATAAAAAAAATCTGTTGTCTCTTTGCCAAAAAACGAGAACAACAGATTTCCAATATATTATTTCAAGAAAAGAAAGATTTCGTGTAAAACCAAAAAAATAGATAAAAATATGAGATTATATTTGTGAATTGAATAAAATATTTTCCACTACAATTATAACTATGACCAATGTTATGTAGTACGGTATTATATGTAATACAGTTACTAAACATAACATAAAAAGGAATGCTAGTAGTGCCGCTATACATAGAACCGGCTCCTTTTTTAATGAAGTTACAACGAAGTTTTTTATTGTTATCATATGTCACATAATACCTTCATCATATATCGCTCTAGGCCCCCCTACATACTTAGGCCTGGTACGCGCACAAACAACGTGCGCAGTTCCTATTGTTTTTGTTTTAATTCGGACTGGTACAGCTACCGCCTTAAGGTGCATAGCTATTAACGTATCCCCAATGTCAATACCTGCGTGAGCTTTTATATTTTCTACCGCAACTGGAAATTCCATCCCTTCATAAGCAGCAGTTGCGAATGAGCCACCAGCCTTTAATTTGGGAATAACATTGACAATGTCAAGCCCATATTGTCGTGCAGCAGCTTTTTCTATAATAATTGCACGATTTAAGTGTTCACAACATTGTGCAGCCAGGAAAAGTTTCCTACTTTTTAATTCTGTATAAATTGCTTCAAAAATAACCTTACCGATTTGCCCATTGGAATAAGTGCCAATTGTATGGCTTTGCACTTCACTAGAAGAACAGCCTACAACTACAATATCGCCTTCTTCTAACTTCGCTATATCCAATAACTGCCTTACAACTTCTGACGTTTGTCTTTTCACTTCTTCCATTCTTATCTCCCCTCTGTATTTATTTCTTAATAGCCTCTTTCCACTGTTCTTCCTTAAAACCAATTAAAACGCAATGATCCCCCACTAAAATCGGACGTTTTACTAGCATTCCATCGGTTGCAAGCAATGACAACTTCTCCTCAACGGTCATATCCACCAACTTCTCCTTTAGTCCCATTTCATTATATAGCACCCCGCTTGTGTTAAAAAATCGTTTTATATCCAATCCACTCTTTTCATACCATTCTTTTAATTCAACGGCCGTTGGATTTTCTTCTTTTATATGGCGATCGACAAATTCAATATTATTGTCTTCCAACCATTTCTTTGCTTTTTTACAAGTTGTACATTTTGGATATTCCACAAATAAATAAGCCATGTTCTTTACCTCTTTCTTAATTTATCTTTCTTAGTATCACTCATTTTAACTACATTATAAATCTATTTTAATTGATATCATCCGTTACTAACCTTTTCTCTAAAATCTTATTAATTAAGAACAAATATGTTATCGTAGAAATAGTTCCACAGATGATATCTACGATTGGCTCTGCATAAAATACTGATTTTGCACTGAAAAATGCGGGTAGTATTAACATAAGTGAAAAATAAGCCATTTTTCTTGAAAGGGAAAGGGGCATCGCATACCGCGGCAACCCCATTGCAGTAAACCCATCCACAAATGCATATTGAAATGCAAGGGGTACTATACCCAACGTTGATATTTTTATTGCCCACACAGATAAATTTATATATTCTGTATTATTTGTAAAGATTTTTACAAAATAAGGCGAAAATAAGTGCGCTATGAATAACATAATTACCGTAAATGTAACACAAAGTGCTAGAATATAAACTTGACCTTTTTTTATTCGATCCGTCTTTTTTGCACCATAATTATATCCTAGAATCGATTGTGTTCCACCTGTAATCCCTCCCATTGGCATTGTAATCAAAAGCATAAAGCTTTGTACAATGGTGGCGCAGGTAATCAGCATGTCCCCTTGCGTCACACCTCCATATTTTTGTAAGGTTGCATTCATGGCTATGATTAATAAGCTATCTGTAGCAATAATTAAAAATGGCGATGCCCCCATAATTAAAACGCGTTTCATCACCTTAAATGAATACCCCTGGAAAGTGATTGGAATAGGTACTTTTTTGCCACACAAAAACGTAATAACGTACAAAAAGGAAGCCAATTGAGAAATTACGGTAGCAATGGCAGTCCCTTTCACGCCCATACCAAAACCAAAAATAAAAATAGGATCTAAAATGATATTACATACTGCCCCTAAAATAACAGAAAACATGCCTTTTTTAGCATACCCCTGTGCGATTATAAATTGATTCAATCCTAAGGATAAAATTGCAAATATCGTCCCAATAACATATACGGTTAAATAATCATTCGCATATGGAAAAGTTGCTTCACTAGCTCCGAAAATTAACAACAAACGATCTTTTGTTATCAAAAAGAAGCCAGTTAATATAACTGCTAAAACAGATAACATAATAAAACAGTTTGCTAAAATTTGTTTTGCTTCTTTTTCATTGTTCTCCCCTAGCTTAATACTAAGCAATGGTGCACCACCAATTCCAATCCAAGTTGCAAATGACGATAGTAGCGTGACTATTGGACCACATATCCCTGCTCCCGCAAGAGCCAACTCTCCTACTTCTGGTATGTTTCCGACGAACATTCGGTCAACAATGCTATATAGTACATTTACGAATTGAGCCAGCATGGATGGTATCGCAATTCGAAAGACTAATAGACGAATATCATCATTTCCTAAGTCATTTTCCATTTTCATTTCTCTAAAACTCCTGGTAATTAATTTTTCTTGTGTTTTTTCTATATTTATCAGTGAAGGACAAGCATCTTGCTTAATCGCATCAACGTAAGTCGATTGCGTACATATGGGGATAGCTTTAGCGTTAACGGCAAAATATCTTCTTCCAACCCTACTTGTTTCATTTCAGTCACACTGCCAGCTCGTTTCAACCATTCTAAAACAACTTGCTTATCTGGCATACTTTCTAATACGTGGGCGATTTCTGGTAATACTTTTCTTAAGTGATTTTCATCTACCTTCGCCAGTGGATCGGGTGTATTTTCTTCCATTATTCCTTCCAACAGTCCTTTTTTTCCAAATGTATTTTTGAGTAAAATAGCCTCAATTCCCTCGTTTTTTACTACTTCACATCTATTTAATTGGATTGCCCTTTTGATTTGATCATATTTATCGAGCACATGTATCAATCCTACTGACACTTTCTCCCCATGTAATGCTTCTACGTGTTTATTAATCACTTCCATTTCCCATAAATGAGAGATATGATGCTCTGCCCCACTTGCTGGACGGGAATTCCCGATCATTTGCATTGCTAAGCCAGACAATAATAGTGCATACA
>JBKTKK010000268.1:0-3266 GCA_047242405.1 Lachnospiraceae bacterium
ATCCAGAGCATGGGGAAAATGGATGATAGTCAGTATGCCATTATGAAACGTAGAGGATTTCAGATTCCAAGACATATTACTTATGTTAGACAAGATTGGTGCGAAGCCCTAAATATGGAAATCCCTACAACAAAAGAAGAATTAATTGAATATCTTTATGCAGTGAAAGAAAAGAATCCAGGAAATGTAGAAAATGTAGTTCCATATGCAATGGGTGGCACGACGGATACAGAAAAATTTTATTTAAATTTTGTTTGCTCTTATGTATCACCAGACTTATCCGAAAAAGATGCGTATATATACAATGAAAATTTTATTATCTTTGCTGATGGTGCGTTAGATGGCATTAAAATGTTAAATCAGTTATATAATGACGGAATAATCTCGAAAGATTTTGCCGTAGATACTACGAACGATAAATACAAGCAAGATGTTACGGCTGGTAATGCAGGATTTATGCTGGACGATTCTACAAATTATTTTGGCTATGCAGATACGCTACAGGCTACGGTGGAAGGCGCACAGTTTGTTCCCACGAATTGCTTAACGTTATCGGATGGCAGCTATCGGAATCCGACCGAGCCACTTTATGGTATGTATATTATGGTTCCTAAAAAGAGTCAGGATAAGGCAGATGCCGTTATAAAATATTTAAACTGGCTTGCAGATCCAGATAATGCGCAAAAAATTTATTATACCCCTACCCATAAAGTAGATGATGCAGGTGTCCCAATTAGTCCGACCGAAGAGGAGCGGTATTTACAAGGATTCCCTGGAAATAGCTTCGATTACTGTATTGTTAATGATCATTTTTCTTATGTAGATAGCAAAGAAGGAATGGTTTCCCAGTGGTCAACGGGAACCACATGGGCAGATGAAGAATGGTTTAAAACATTATATGATGTATGCACAACGGATCAATTTTTATATCCTACGGCATCAGAAGTTTTAAAATCAGAGGCTACTTATAAAGATAATTTAGATCAACTATGTATCGAATATGTTTACCGATTAATTAGTTGCTCCACAAGTGACTTTGATTCTTTGCAAAAATCAGAATATAAGAAATTAGTGGATGCGGGCTTAGAGAAGATATTTGAGGAACGCACTCAGTATTATGATACTAATATGGCAAAAGAATAGTTGAAAGGGGGGGATCCCCCCTTTTCTATTAGAGCTTTTAACGAAGGATGCCAATTTTTCGGTATTCACTCGGCGATACGCCTGCTGTTTGTTTAAAAATCCGATTAAATTGGGAAAAACTATTAAATCCGCAATAATCTGCTATTTTACTTATGGGCTCGTTCGTTGTGACTAATTGGTATTGAACATTTTTAATCCGAGTCATTTGAATATATTTGACTAAATTAAAATGTGTAATGGTTTTAAATTGGTGGGATAGATAGCTTGGACTTATAAAAAAATGTTTTGCAAGTGAGTCCAACGATAAGTCGCTTGCGTAGTGTTTATGTATGTAAGCAGTAATATCGTAAATCTTTTGTTCGACCGAATTAGAAGAAGCTTTATTATTATAAATATTTTTTTCTCTAAAACTCCACAATTGTAATAAAAATTCTTGGAATTTTAAGTGAATAAAAAAGTTATTCATCTCATCTCCTGTAAAAGAGGAAGTTCTTGAATATTGAAAAATCTCATTTAATAAGGAAAATAAGGATTGGCCTTCGGAAGGTTCAAAACGAAATATAGGGCAATCAACAAAAAAAGGGATTAATAGATTCTGAAGGATATCGGCATAACCAAAACTATGTTTTGGATACATAAAGTTTATGATAATTCTCTTAGCTGGTTCACCTTTATAATAAATTGATTTATGTAGTACCGATGGCGGTAACAGCACAATATCATTCATACATAGGTGGTAGTGCTTGCCTTCAATAAGATGTTCTGCCTCTGGTGAGAGAAGGATTAGTATTTCAAAAAAGGGATGGTGGTGCTGGAACTCCATATTTACTGCGTGGTTTCTTGAATCGTAATCAAAAAAATAAAAGATGCCTTGCATATCATTGACGATTATAAAATGCTTATTTTCGTATAGAATCATATCGTTGATTCGCATATTATCCCCCCTCGACTTATAAAATTAACTAATAACTTTTGCTGTATTGAAAATTGATACGATTACATTATATGCAATGGAAATAAGGCAAAAGACCGAAACTTTAACCGAAAACTGGTAGAATGGAGGCTATATGGAGAAACACTATTTAAAAATCATGAAAGACACTGAGGAACGAGTCATGCATTCATTAAGGGTTCAGGAAATGAATCCGGAGAGCGTTTTTTTTGGCGGTTTTTATGACGATAATGGCATGGTACAGGCAAAATATGCAATTTATAGGGTTGCCTCTATGATTGCAACATATTGTAACGAAGAAAGCAAATTTTTTCATAGTAAACTTATTTATCAACGAATTAGCCTTGGTTTAAGTTACATTAAGAGCCAACAACATAGGAATGGGCTGTTTGATTACATTACTTGTAATTTTTATTCGGCACCGGATACTGCATTTTGTGTTCGGAAATTACTTCCTATTTTCGAATATTTAAGGCAAAGAGAGAAATTAGCAGAGGGTGAAACAATCATATTGCAAGAAGTTGAAAATATTGTGAAAAAAGGGGGATACGGTTTAGTAGAGGGAGGATTTCATACGCCAAACCACCGTTGGGTAATCGCATCGGTATTAGCAAAAGTGGGCGTCCTATTCCAGGAGGATGCTCTAATACAGGCAGCCTATTGTTATTTAAAAGAAGGAATCGACTGCAACGAAGATGGAGAGTTTTCCGAGAAATCGGCAGGGAATTATAACCGTATCAATAATGATGCGATGATCCTGTTAACAGAATCCCTTGGAGAGGAAAAATATGTAACTTATGCAAAGAAAAACTTAAATATGATGTTAACTTACTGGGAACCAGATGGGAGTATTTTTACGGCAAATTCCACAAGGTTTGATAAAGACCGCCTGATTTTTCCGAAAGATTATTACATTCAATATCTTACCTTAGGTATAAAATACGAGATTCCAGAGTTTTTAGGAATGTGCAATACGATATTTGATCTGATTGATGAGAAAAGGTTAACCGCTCCCGATTGTTTAATTTCCTTTATGCTAGATAAACGTTTAAGAGACGTTGCATATGAGTCGCGTTATATCCGAGCAGACTTTAAAAATTTTTATAAAGAATCTGGAATTGTACGGGCACAAATAGGACGTTGTACATATACAGTAATGAAAGAAAAGAGC
>JBKTKK010000269.1:0-3262 GCA_047242405.1 Lachnospiraceae bacterium
TTTTACTGTGTGATAGAATAAATCCGGCTCATAGGAACCCTCTAAAAAAGTGACCGGATGTTTAAAATTCATTGCCTCAATTAAATTCTGCTGTTCCTGTACTCGTTTTTCGTATTCCGACTTTGGCGAAATATTGGGATTATAGTAAAACAATGTAATTTGAAAATATTGAGACAAATATTCTAACACATAACTGCTGCAAGGGGCACAACAACTATGTAAAAGCAAACGAGGCACTCTACCCTCTGCTTCTAAATTCTTCAAAACTTTATCTAACTCTTTTTGATAGTTGATTTTTTGCATATGATTCCATCCCCCTCTACTATTTCGTTAAAAATAATATATGATATATAGTATAACTAAAAAGAGAGGATGCTAAACATCCCCTCTCATACTTATAAGAAATCACGAATTCTCTTACTTCTAACTGGGTTGCGCAATTTTCTTAATGCCTTTGCTTCAATCTGACGAATACGTTCTCTCGTTACATTAAATTCTTTTCCTACTTCCTCTAATGTACGCGGATGTCCGTCTTCTAAACCAAATCGCAACACAATTACCTGACGCTCTCTTTCCTTTAAATCTTCCAGCAATGTGTCGATGTGCTCACGTAGCATCACAGACTCCACATTTCCCTCCGGTGTCACTGCATTGTTATCTGCCACGAAATCACCTAAATTGGAATCATCTTCCTCACCAATTGGTGTTTCTAAAGAAGCTGGCTCCCTCGCAATTTGCATAATTTCCATAACCTTATCTTCTGTCATATCCAATGCTTTTGCAAGTTCTGGTACGGATGGTTCGTAACCTAAATCTAAGGTTAATTTACGCTGCATTTTAGACATTTTATTAATGGTTTCTACCATATGAACAGGAACACGGATCGTTCTAGCTTGATCTGCCAAAGCTCTCGTTACCGACTGGCGAATCCACCAAGTGGCATATGTACTGAGCTTATATCCTTTTGTGTAATCAAATTTTTCAACACCTTTGATCAATCCTAGGTTTCCTTCCTGCACCAAATCAAGGAAACTCATTCCTCTACCTGTATAACGCTTTGCAATACTTACTACAAGTCTTAGGTTCGCTTCTATAAGTCGATCCTTTGCATAAACGTCACCTTCCGTTTTTCTCTTAGCTAAAATAAGTTCTTCCTCCGCTGATAACAGTGGAACAGTTCCTATTTCTTTTAAGTACATACGAACTGGATCTTCGGTGCCGATTCCATCTAGTATATCAATCGCATCTAAATCTATTTCTTCCTCTTCTTCCTCAACAAAATCTAACTCATCTTTCTCAAGAAGCAGGCTTTCATCTGGTGTAAGTTCGTCATCCATAACGCGAAGTACATCTATTTTCTTACTTTCCAAAAAGGTGTATGCATATTCCAACTCTTCAGGTGTAAGATTTTCTCCAACGAAAAAATCGTTGATGTCATTCAGGTCTAGAGTCCTATTTTTACTAATACCTATTTCAACAAGTTTTTCTAGACGTTCTGTTAAAACACTTTTTTCCATAGAGCATTGTCCTTTCTCTAAACAGACCTCTTTTCGTAGTAATGTGTATTGTTTTTCACGATGCGATCAATTATTTCATACCCACTTCCAACATTAGGGCCCACTGCACCATAATAAAAGACATTTACACAAATTAAAATTATACACCAAATAATGTAATATGTAAACAGTTTTATACAAATTTCTTTTAAATTTTATATAAACGGACAAAATCCCCCGTTTCCTTGCGGTGGATTTCTAAGGAAATTTTTTTAAAAAAAGACAAAGGCTACGCATGTACGCTCCTTTGTCTTCTACCTATCAATCACTCTGGTAAATTTTTTTGCATTTTTTTTGTTTTAATTTGAATAATTTCATGACAGTTATTAATATGACATACGGTCTGTTCTCCACCATATTCTCCATCCAAGGTCCAACTTACAGGTTGATCCGAGGTAATTGTGATATTCGATGTTTTAAATGTATAAATCAAGTCAGGATCGGGATTTCTGGCAATTAAGGAAGTTACAATCGTTGTTAAGTCAATTGGTGTTTTCGGATTCCGAATAAACATCGTTTCAAAAACACCATCTTTTAAATCGACATTTTTTCCCGGTAGGCCTTTAAACCCACCAATGCTGGTCGAATTAGAAACCATACCAAAGAGAAATTCATCTTCTACTACACCGAAATCTCCCTCAATTTTCATTCGAACTGGTTTTATATTTGCTAACTGTTTTACGCCTTCTATGATATATGCTTGATGACCAAGTAGATTTTTACTTTGCTGCGATGTCATATAAGTGACCGCCGTAAACACGCCAAATGCAGCAACATACGTAAAGTACCGTTCGTTGAATTGACCAATGTCACAATAAGTGGATGCCCCAGTTACCGCAATCTCTGCACAAGCCTTCATGCTTTTGGGAAGTCCGATGCTGGCAGCAAAATCGTTGGTAGAACCTGCAGGTATATAGCCAAGACATGGTTTTGGGTCTAGATGTATAATACCGCTTACCACTTCGTTTAAAGTACCATCGCCTCCACTGCAAACAATTAAATCATATTCACTTCCCCTACTCTCTACAATTTCTTTTGCATGTAGTGGGTACTGGGTTGTATAGGTAGTAACCTCAAATCCAGCTTTATTAAATATGTCAATAATATCCAGAAGATGATTTTTGATTCGAGCTTTCCCCGAATGTGGATTGAAAACAAAAAGCAGTTTTTTCATAATAAATCACCCTTTATTCGTATACTGCTTTCTATTCTACCATAGTTTCTTATAAATTTCCATCACATCTTGTTTTGTTGGTGTACGAGGATTTGTAGCAGTACATCCATCCGCTAAGGCTGCTTCCGTCATAGCCTCAACTTTTTCCATATATTCTCTTTCGGTGCACTTTCCTGTTTGCGAAACGGATAACGGCATATCCATCTCCTTTAACATAAATTGTACCCAGTTTACGAGTGCACGGACGGTTGTAATTGTATTAAAGTTTTGTAATCCTAATAATTTTGCAACGTTCTCATAACGGCGTACCACTTTGGGATAATCTTTTTTGCTTTTGCTATGAAGACTAATTTCACTATTAAACTCAATGATTGCAGGAAGTAACATTGCATTGGCCCTGCCGTGAGGAATATGGAAGTTCGCCCCTAATTGGTGTGCCATACCATGATTTAAACCTAAAGAAGATGAATTAAAAGCCAAGCCTGCCAAACAGGAGGCAACATGCATCTTTTGTCTTGCATGGGTATCATTG
>JBKTKK010000270.1:0-3249 GCA_047242405.1 Lachnospiraceae bacterium
CATTCTTTAAAGCTTCTAATACTGTATCATTTACAACATCTGTTTTTGCTTCAAGAAGAACACCGATTCTTCCACCGCCGTGGATGTAAGAAACTACACAACCTTCTTCTGCGTCGATGTTAACGAATCTACGAATGCTAATTTTTTCTCCGATTACAGAAATCTTAGAAGAAAGTTCTTCTGCTACTGTCTTATCTGCATCTTTGTGCCAAGCTTCTGCTAAAAATGCATCCATATCGTTTTCATTGGAAGAAGCAATTGTTTGCTCTGCAACTTCTGCTACGTATGTCTGGAAATCAACATTCTTAGCAACGAAGTCTGTTTCAGAGTTAACTTAAAGTAGCTTTTGTTGTCTACAACATGCAGAAACAACACCTGTGCGATCTTCAGCAGCTGCAAGTCCTTTTTCTCTTAAGAACTCTACTGCTTTATCCATATCACCGTCTGTAGCTGCAAGAGCTTTCTTACAGTCCATCATGCCGGCGCCAGTTATTTCTCTTAATTCTTTTACCATTCCAGCTGTAACTGCTGCCATCTTTAATCCCTCCGATATGTTGTTATTAAATTATTCTTCTACCGTTTCTACAGTTTCTTCTGCTACGAATTCTGCTGCTTCTTCAACGAATTCTGTAGCTTCACCCTGATTTGCTTCGATAACTGCATCAGCCATCTTAGAAACAATTAACTTAACGGCTCTGATTGCATCATCGTTACCAGGAATTACATAATCTAATTCTTCTGGATCACAGTTTGTATCAGCAATACCAATTAATGGAATTCCTAATGTATGAGCTTCCTGAACACAGATTCTTTCCTTCTTAGGGTCTACTACGAAGATAGCATCCGGGATTTTCTTCATTTCTTTGATTCCACCAAGGTTCTTTTCTAACTTATCTAATTCTTTCTTTAATTTGATAACTTCTTTCTTAGGAAGAACATCGAATGTTCCATCTTCTTGCATACGTTCGATATCTTTTAATCTCTGAATTCTGCTCTGGATTGTCTTGAAGTTAGTTAACATACCACCTAACCATCTCTGGTCAACATAGTACATACCACATCTTTGAGCTTCTGCAGCAACAGCATCCTGTGCCTGTTTCTTTGTACCAACGAAAAGAATTGTACCACATTACGATATCAGAAATTGCCTTGCTTCGTCAACCTTACTACAGATTTCTGTAAGTCGATAATGCAGATGCCATTTCTTTCTGTGTGAATATGACCATCTTAGGGTTCCAATTCTTGAAATGTACACTATTATCTGTTTCATTGAAATTACGCTCATTTTAATATCTCCTTTTTGGTTTTTCTACCGTGTATTTCATTTGCTTGGGACCAATGATTGGCACCTACCTCACAATCCATACACGTGATTTTTTTCAGCCCTATGATTATAGCATGGCTTTTCCACTTTTGCAAGTACTTTTTATGGAAAAAAGTAGAATAAAAGAAAAGAGGAATTTCGATTTTTTCCTCAAATTCCTCTCTAATCTTTAATTTAATTTTTCCTACTATTAAACTTTTTATTCAACTTATAATTATTTCTGATTTCTCATATCGATCTTTTTTAGCTCATCAAAAACAACATCATTTAATACTTTAATATAGGTTCCCTTCATGCCGCTTGATCTGGATTCAATTACTCCTGCACTCTCAAACTTACGAAGTGCATTTACAATAACAGAACGAGTAATACCAACTCTGTCAGCTATTTTACTAGCAACTAGAATTCCCTCATTGCCATCCAGTTCATCAAAAATATGGGTAATTGCTTCTAGTTCGGAAAAGCTTAGTGTACTGATTGCCGACTTAACGATATGAACTTTTCTGCTCTCTTCTGCATTCTCTTCATTTACAGAACGCATCATCTCAAGACCAACAACAGTTGTACCATACTCGCTAAGAATAATATCGTCAATTTCGTAGGATTCTCCTTCCTTATATATAAACAAGGTACCTAACCGTTCTCCTGCTATATCAATTGGGGTGATGATTGCTTTGTATTTTTTAACATCATCTTCTTCAAATCCAAGCGTTTCCAAATTCACATTCTCTTTCGTAGATAGTACGCTTAGTAAACGTTCATTTAGAAGTTGATCAATCAATCCACCTACATTATCTCGAATTAGTTCGTGAATTTCCTCCACACCTTCCCAGCTACTGATTCCAAGTACTTTTCCTTTCTTGCTTATTACAAGAATGTTAGACTCAAGTATTTCACTTAGAACCTCGCAGATGTCATTAAACACCACTTTGCTGGAATTATTATTGTGAAGAAGCTTATTGATTTTCCTTGTTTTGTCTAACAATTGTACGCTCATACCATTCCTCCTTCGGACAACACATAAAAATCCATTTATAAAAGAATTTTATCACATATATTTCAAATAAACAAGAGGAATATGCAATATTTGTCTGAAAATTCAAGAATTATCTGATTTATTTTCAATATATCCACAATTTTCATCTGAGCAAATCAATTTGTTTCCTTTTTCTATCATATAGCTACCACAGTTTTGGCATTTTTTCGCAGATGGTTTCGCCCAAGACATGAAATCACAGTCTGGATTGTTCTCACATCCATAATATTTTCTACCCTTTTTCGTTTTCTTTATAACCACATCTTTCCCGCACTTAGGGCATGGAACTCCAATTTTCTCAAAGTAAGGCTTAGTAAACTTACAGTCTGGGAAACCAGGACAGGCTAAAAATTTACCATGGGGACCGTATTTGATGACCAAATTTTTGCCACATAACTCACATAGTTCATCTGTTTTTTCATCTTCCACATTCACATGTTCTAATTCTTTTTCTGCTACCTTGACTGCCTCATCCAAGTCTGGATAGAAATTTTTAACGACTGTTTTCCAATTTACACTTCCCTCTTCAACCATATCTAGTAACGATTCTAAATTAGCCGTAAAAGTTACATCCACGATACTACCAAATGACTGTTTCATGATGTTGTTAACAACTTCACCTAGTTCCGTTACATATAAATTTTTATTTTCTTTTACAATATAATGTCTTGCTAAAATTGTAGTAATTGTCGGTGCGTAAGTTGACGGACGACCGATTCCTTTTTCTTCTAATGTTTTAACAAGTGAAGCTTCTGTATAATGTGCCGGCGGCTGTGTAAAATGTTGTTTATAATCCAACTCTTCTAAAGATAATTTTGATTCTTCTGTAAGATTACGTACGGCTGCATTGTTTTCCGCCTTTTCATCATCCGCGTATACAGACATAAAG
>JBKTKK010000271.1:0-3238 GCA_047242405.1 Lachnospiraceae bacterium
TAGGAAAGATGCTTCTTGAAGAAGAAACAGAATGTTTCTGTTTCCTTGCAGGACATGAGTCTTTCGCTGCTGCTGAAGGTGCAATTGGTATTGCTGAAAAGGCAAACAAAGTACGTAAAAACCCACTTAGAGTTATCTTAAACGGTTTAGGTAAAGATGCTGCACAAATCATCTCCAGAATCAACGGATTTACATTTGTTGAAACAGATATGGATTACTATACAGGTGAAGTGAAAGAAGTTTCCAGAACATCTTATTCTAAAGGTCTTAGAGCTAAGGTTAATTGCTATGGCGCGAATGACGTAACAGAAGGTGTTGCTATCATGTGGAAAGAAGGAGTAGACGTATCTATTACAGGTAACTCTACAAACCCAACAAGATTCCAGCATCCAGTAGCAGGAACCTATAAGAAAGAATGTATCGAAAAAGGTAAGAAGTACTTCTCAGTAGCATCTGGTGGTGGTACAGGTAGAACACTTCACCCAGATAACATGGCTGCAGGTCCAGCTTCTTATGGTATGACAGATACTATGGGACGTATGCACTCTGATGCACAGTTTGCAGGTTCTTCTTCTGTACCAGCTCACGTTGAAATGATGGGCTTAATTGGTATGGGTAACAACCCAATGGTTGGAGCTACTGTAGCTGTAGCTGTTTCCATCGAAGAGGCTGCTAAAGAAGGTAAATTCTAGGTTTTTGAAGATCGTTGTTATTTTAGAAAACTATAAAAAATTATTTTAAAATGATATTTGTCAACCATTTGTCAACCAAATTTTTAAATGTTGGCGAGTGGTTGACATTATTTAAATATAGAATCTAATATTTTAATAGTGTTGTCTTGCATTTTTTTGGTTACGTGTGTATAAATTTGCATTGTTACATTTATATTTTTATGACCTAATCGATGTTGTACATCCTTTGGATTGGCTCCGGCTTCCAGTAACATAGATGTATGAGTATGTCGCAAGGAATGGAAGTCAAATTTTTCAAATCCAAGTTGATAATGAATAACACGGCTACAGTGTTGCATTACTCTTGGTTGGATATAGGATCCATCATCACGAATATTTATAAGGTGTATTTCTTGACCATTATTATCAGTATTAATTCTACGTTCATTGTCTACATAAAATTGTTTGTAGTATTCTTCCTATAAACATTTCGATTTATATTGCCTTTCTTTATATAATTCCAGAATTTTAATAAGTGAATTATCAATCTTTATTGTTCTTGGACTATTAGTACACAGGGACATGATATACAAATGGGGTCCGATTATGTTGGTGGTTTTAGAAGGCGATGCCACGTCTAACACGATTTGTATGAGTTGGGATAGCGATGAAGATGTATTACCGGAAGAACGGTGTAATAAACTTTAATATCTAATAAACTTCTTGCATATTCTTTATAAAAAAGTAAAGGATATTAAAACATGTTACCAGAACCAATATATGACTTAATGAAAGAGTTAATTGCAAAAAAGTATTATTTAACAAAAGAGGAAGTTATAAACAAACTTGGTGTACTATTTGCATTTGATTACATAACGGATGATCAACTAAAAAGTTTGTCTATGTTAGCAAATGATATCTATGAACAGGAGTTATGCCAGGTACAAGAATTAGAGATGTCATTGGGAAATTCAGGTCAATTTAAATATATACCTAAGACAAAAGCTACAAAAAAGAATTAAGAAACAATTTAATTGAGACTTCTTCGGAGGTCTCTTTTTTAATTAAACTGGAAAGGAAAGACTAAATGATAATGATGAAGAAATAGCAGTAAAGCTAGCAGAAAACTCAAAAGAAATAGGATCGCTTAAAGTATCGCATGAAAGAACAAGAGGAACAAAGTAGATCATTTCAAGATCTTGTTCTTTCAGTAAAAGAGTTAGCTATTAACATGACAAATATGATGGAAGAACAGAAAAAGCAGAATGAAAGGCTTCAAGTCTTAGAACAAAAGCCTGCTAAAAAGTGGGATAATATGCAAAGTACTATTTTAGCAACTATTGCATCAGGAATCATTGGTACGTTAGTTGGGGCACTAAGGGCACTTATTAATTAAATAAAGAAAGAGAGGATTAAAAATTATGGATTTAGGATTTTTAGGAGAATATTGTATTCCTATTGTTATGGGAATTTGTTTGTGCGTTGGGTACATAGTTAAGAAATGGATTAATGATGTAGGTTACAAATACATTCCTAGCATTGTGGCGATGCTTGGGAGCAGTAATTGCTCTCCATATTTAAAATTGAAAGGAGTATAAAATATGAAAAAAGAAAACTTTAGTATGTTATTAATTGCAGGACATGGACAAGGCGATTCTGGGGCAAGTGGAACGGACACAGAGAATGCGACATGACATGAGATTTGGTGTCTAGAATCCACAATAACGCAGTTCAGAGAGGTGTAGTAGTAGATGTCTATGACATGAATTAAAGTTATGTCTTTGTCAAAAAAAACAAAAAAAGATTGTAAAAATAGAAAAAATATGTTAATATAAACATACCCTCGTTGCAGGGCTAAGCTTAAGTTGTATTCTGGGGATAATGCCTCATGTCTTAGCCCTAGCATGAAATGATTTTATTGGCAGACTGTAATGGTCTGCTTTTTTTGCATATGAAACTATCTCAAAGCAGAAAAGAAATGACTATATCCTAGAAACATGTTATAATTAGAAGCAAGAACTAAGACATAAACTGAAATTTCGGAGGTAAATAACTTGAAAAAAATATTGAAAAAAATGAGTATATTGTTTATGATTAGCTTTTTATGTACAGGGTGTAGTAGCAAAAATAATGCAGGACAATCGAATAGTGATCCAACGAATGAAAAAAGTATTTTGTATTCAAATTTAGCGGATACATCGTCACAAAAAGAAGTAACAGACATTCTAGAAAGTCATGGAATTACAAAAGAACAAATAGATACATTTATTTCTTGGGTTAATGATTTTAATTCCCGCGTGACATCGTCCGCATTGCCTGAAGGTTTTAGCCCCATGGAGAATAATCGTGTTAATTATAGTAGTGTAATAATAGAAAGCAAAGAAGCAGAAGATGAAAATATATTTCCTGAAGCAAATTGTCGATTAACAAGCTATTTACTTATGAAGAATATGATTCAAACAAACGCTAAACAAGTAGATAATGATACTTTTTTAATGTTCGATATTGAAGCAATTGATATGTACGAACAATTTTATTTAAGTGAAAAAGAAAAAGCTAATTTTGTC
>JBKTKK010000272.1:0-3233 GCA_047242405.1 Lachnospiraceae bacterium
CCTCAGTTCCATTTGATACTACATCCGTGCGTCCCGCTGCAAATCCTTCATAGCGAGGTACGGGAATAATTTTTAGATCCGGACAAATTTCTTTCATATACTGAACCGTGCCTTCGTTCTCCTCTGGATTAAACGTACAAGTAGAATAAACTAACATACCACCAGGTTTTAGCATCTTTAATGCATCGGTTACAATTTCTTTTTGTAACTTCGCATAAAAACCCGTACCTTTTTCTATCCAGCTTTTTATAACCCCAGGCTCTTTTCGAAACATTCCCTCACCGGAACATGGCGCATCGATAAGAATCTTATCAAAAAACTCCTCGAATTTTCCAACAAGACGATCAGGACTTTCGCTAAGTATTATTGAATTCGTTGCCCCGAACAGTTCCAGATTTTTCAATAACGCTTTTGCCCTGGAGTTGCTTATATCGTTACTCACAAGTAAGCCAGATCCTTGTAACTTTGCTGCTAGTTCGGTACTCTTTCCACCAGGGGCAGCACATAAATCTAATACTTTATCCCCTGGTGCAATCGGTAACAAATTAGCCGGAGTCATGGCACTTGGTTCTTGTAGGTAATATAATCCCGCAAAGTAGTAGGGATGTTTCGCTGGTTTTTCGTTGCCCTCATAATAATATCCGTTTTGTATCCAAGGAATTGGACGGAGGGTAAAGGGTGAGATTTCTTCAAATTTTTCTGGTGATATTTTTAATGTGTTAACACGTAATCCATATACTCTTTTTTCTTGAAAGCTCTGTATATAAGCCTCATATTCATCTCCAAGGAGTGCTTTCATATTTTCTAAAAATTGTTCCGGTAATTGATTCATTTGGTTTTCCTTATCTAACTCATTCTCTTTAATCATACTTGTATTGCTGTGATGCATAAGTTTCCGCAATCTTGTCTAAGCGGATACTAAATTTCCGAAGTTCATCCATATCCCCTTCATTGTAGATTTGGAAAAATTCATCCTGCAACTGCATAACATCCTCTTGTTTTGTAACCTTATATAAGTTTCGGATATTATTTAAGATGTCATGCACAATATTCGCTTTTTTACGGAAAGACGCTTGCGCCTCTAAGATTTCATCCCGAATGGAAGACATTTCATTATCAATTGATAAAACCGCTTCCGCTGATGCCGTTAGTCGATTACGAATATGACTTGGTACATTCTGACCATATTTATATTGTAGGGAATGTTCAATTACAGCCCAGAAATTCATTGCCAATGTCCGAATCTGAATTTCTACTGGGATTGTTACCATATCAAAACTAGTCTGTACATTATAGTGAATAATCATATGGTAACTACGATATCCACTATCTTTTGGATCTGCAATATAATCAATTTCACTGTCCACTATCATATCAGAGCGGCTTTTTATATAATTAACTGTTTTATAGATATCTTCAACAAACTGGCACATAATACGGATGCCGGCAATGTCTTCTATACGTTTCGTTATTTCATCGATTGGGATATTTTTCTTTTTTGCCTTTGCTATTATACTAGAAATTGTTTTTACTCTTCCATCGACTTGTTCAATTGCGCAATAGATTCCTTTTTCACTATGCTCTTTTATTACATGATTAAATTTCAAAACAAGTTCATTAACAGCTAGCTCATATGGACTTAAAATTTCTCTCCATATCTGTATTTCCATTTATTTCTCCTTCTTCACTTGTTTTCTATGTAATACGATATCAGCTCGCATACTTCACTTTATTATAACACAAACATTTATACATTAACAATCAGTAATCATATTTCAACGTAGAATTTTCCAAAAATTTAAGAATATAGTATGGATTCACACTCATCTCTTCAAAGTGATCCGTCTGTACATATACTCCTAAATGAAGATGTACTGGAAAATTTCCTTGTGTTCCTTCTACCTTGCTATAGCCCGTATCCCCCATATAACCGATCAGCTGCCCGCTTTTGACTTCATCACCAACCCTTAGATTGTCGGCATAAGAATATAAATGGGCATAGTAAAAATAAGCACCCTCCTTCGTACGAATGCCAATTCTCCAGCCTCCTTGTTCAAGCCAACCCATTTTTTCTACTATTCCATCGCCCATACTGATAATCGGATAAAACCCTCTGTCGTAAGATTCCCCCATTACATCAGTTCCCTCGTGTTTCCGATCTCCGCCGTATGTTCTTTCATTTCTCCAAGAGTTTTCAAATCCGACCGGTTTGACCGTAAAATTCGTGCTTTCCGGTACTGGAAAATAGGTAAGGCTATTTAAGATTGTATGATAAGCATTCTTTATTTTTAAAAAGTCTGCCGGCCTTTCATCATACATTTTTATTTTCTGTGCTTCATACCAGATACGATTTAAATGGTTTAACCCATAGTCAGTTAAATGATAAGAATTGCTTACCATAACGACGGTTACAACTTCACTTAACTCATAAGAATTTTTTTTTGCAAAATTCGTAAGAACTTTCAATCCGTTATCCCCGAAATCCATTTGACGAAAAGAAGCACTTTCAATACGACTTGCATCTAGTTGATAAAATACTGGATCACAAACGTAGTAATCGGAAAATAGAACAATAAAAGTTACGGAAAATAGAAATGCTAAGCACCAAGCGAACGGACTATCTGTCTTCTTTTTCCAATACCGGCCCATTTCTCACCCCAACTTGTGCATCTTACTAAGACTTATGCAAAAAGGGGCGGAAATATGCGTTTCTAGGTGCAAAAGAGGTGGGCATAATTTCACCCACCTCCAGTTATTACTTTTCGCCCAAATCTTTCAATACTTGAATAAGGAAGTCATAGCAACGTGCAACAGAAGAAATACTTAATCGTTCTTCTGGTGTATGAATATCCTGCATATCCGGTCCCATAGATACAATATCTAAGGCAGGCATTTTATCTAACAACAATCCGCATTCCAATCCTGCATGGATTGCTTCTACTTTAGACTTTGACTCAAACATTTCATCCCAAATACGAGTCATGACGTCTCTTAAATGAGAGGTTGTTTTATACTCCCAACCCGGATAATCTCCGTGAGCCTCATAGGATCCACCTAAAAATTCAACTAGGAAAGTCAATTGGTCTACTAACGCTTTCTTTTTGGAAGCGATGGAACTACGAATCGAGAAATCTACATGAAGTTCATTCTCTTCCATTTTTAATATACCTAAATTTAACGATGTTTCAACTAAACCTTCGATTGCCTGGCTCATACTTTGCACACCATTTGGC
>JBKTKK010000273.1:0-3226 GCA_047242405.1 Lachnospiraceae bacterium
CATTTATAGATACCCTTTATAATTTCACGTCAAATCAATTATTTGATGTAACAGGGCTAATCTATTTCATATCTGCAATCTTTGTATTTATTTTCTTAACAATACAGACCGTTCAAAAAAGAAGATGGAGTTAGGGGGCAAGGAAGTGAAGAATAAAAATTTAAAAAAATTGTTTTCAAATACACATTTTAAACAGGGTACCTATAGTGTTGGATTAACGGTCATTGTATTAGCGATTATCATTGTTTTAAATCTCCTTTTAAATCAACTGCCTTCCAACTTAAAAAGTATAGATATGTCAGATAATAAAATCTATTCCATAGGGGATGTATCAAAAGAGGTTGTGGAAGGGTTAGATAAGGATGTAACCATTTATGTTGTTGCAGAACCCGATACGATCGATAAAAAAATAGAGCAATTTGTTAACAATTATGCAGCAATGTCAAAACATATAAAAGTTGAAGTATTGGATCCAGTCTTACACCCATCTGTACTTACCGAATATGAGACAACAAAAAATAGCCTAGTTGTTTCTTGTGAAGAAACGAATAAAAAAACTTCAATTCCTTTTGATGATATCATTTTATACAATCAACAGTATTTATACTATTATAATACATATGTAGAGGAGTCCTTTGATGGAGAAGGGCAGCTAACAAGTGCCATCGATTATGTAACAAATGAAGCAACCAATACAATTTACACAACAGAAGGACATGGAGAAGGGGATTTATCCGCTTCTGTAACGGATTTAATTGATAAACAGAATATAAACTTAAATAGTGTAAATTTGCTCACCGAAGGAAAAATACCAGATGATTGTGATTTATTATTTTTAAATGCTCCAACGAGTGATATAGCAGATGATGAAAAAACTATGATTACCGATTTCCTGAATAATGGTGGAAATGTATTGCTTATGATAGGTGATACGGAGAAGGAGACGCCAAATTTGGATACGATCATGAGTGAGTACGGTTTAGAAATGGTAGATGGTTATATTGCAGATATGGAACGATACTATCAGAATAGTTATTTTAATATCTTCCCGGTGTTAAGTTCTTCAAGTGCAATTACACAAGATTTTACAAGTAAAGAATTAGCCTTAGTTTCCGGTGCTCGTGGTATGAAACAGGTGGATACATCCAAAGAAAGTTTGACGATCACCCCATTTTTGACAACAAGTGAGAATGGATATGCAATAACATCGAGTGGTCAGGAACAGGGGGAATATGTATTAGGTGCAACGGTTGTTGATCAGATTGATGACGAGAAGGAAGCGAAATTAATCGTTACGACGGTACCTTCCCTTATCGATGAATCGATTACAGGTGCATTTTCTAATTTAATGAATTTGGATATTTTTATGAATGCAGTAACATGGTATTTTGACGATGTAACGAATATTTCCATTGCAGCTAAGAGCTTGGATATTACATACAATACAGTAGCCAATGCAGGCACTTGGGGAAGCTTATTTATCTTTATTATTCCAGTTGCTACTATCGGTTTAGGATTTATCATTTGGCTAAGAAGAAGAAAAGCCTAAGTGATAACAGGAAAGGATTGCGAATATGGCCAGAAAAAAACACACGCTGCTGCTGTTATTTGGAGTATTTATTCTTTTAACAGGATCGTATTTTGGAATTGTAAAATATAAAGAAAATAAAGAGGCACAAAAATCTAGCCAAGAGTCGGCAGAACAAGAAGCAAATATAATAAGAGTTACTCAAATGGATGAAGTATCGAAAATAAGTTATAATAATGGTGCAGAAGATTTATTTTTTATTAAAAAAGAAGATACCTGGTATTATGAACCAGATGAAAGCTGTCCGTTGAGTCAAACATTACTAAATTCTTTGGCAGATACCTTAGGAGAACTGACTGCTGTAAGAAAATTAGAGGGTGCCGAAAGCCTAGAAGCCTATGGATTAGACAATCCGGCGTATACAGTTACCGTAGAAGATGAAAGTGGCAATGTGGTAACGTTAGGTTTAGGAAATGAAACAGACACGAATTACTATCTAAATGTGGAAGGCAGTGACTCCATTTATACCGTAGAGTCTACATTGGCTACGAGCCTGCAAAACGGCTTATATGATTGGATTGAAATGGAAAGCTTCCCTACTATAACGGCTGATGAAATACAAAAAATTGAAGTTTCTACTGTTGATAAGAAACAAGTATTTGATAAAGAGTTAAGGGAAGTGGAAACAACAGGATCAGCAGCAGAGGCTGAATCTGAAGTAGAAACCCAAGATACGGGATCCTCTACAGTCGAGCCAACTACGGAAGAAGTTTGGTATGTGACGGAAAATGAGTCTACGAGAACAGAGGCCACAAATAGTACAACAACGGACTACTTTATCTCCATGATCGTAGATTTAACATTCCAGTCTTGTAAAGATTATAATGCTTCTGAAGAGGAACTGGCCACATATGGGCTAAAAGATCCAAGTGCGACCTTGACCGTTCATTATGTAGAAGATGAGGAAGAAAAATCGATCACTCTCTATATTGGTAACAAAGACGAGACCGGTAATTATTATTATGTGAAAATGGATGATTCAACAGCGGTAAATACCGTTACGCGAACAACCATTAATAATTTAATTACAAAATCTTTGGAGGATTTCGTCGAATAATTGCAATTTCTCTTTTGGTGGAAAAAAATTCCATACATAACATGGAAGTCCTAGCGCAAACTAATAGAAGGAAGGAAACTTCTATAGAAATTCGTGAAAAAGGAGAAAGATAACTATGAAGAAAAGTAAAAAGTTTCTGCTTGTTCTTGTTATGACAGCTGCTGTTTGTGCAGTTACGGCATGTGGTAATGGTAACAAAAATAACAAAGAATCATCTACATCCGCAACAACAGAGAGAACAACAGAAAACAGGACATCATCTTTGCATGATAATTCCAACTCAACGAAAGATAACAATTACAATACAAGTGAGTCTGGTTCAAAAGGAATTGTCAATGATATTGTAGATGATGTGGAAAGTATTGGGCATGATGTAAGAGATGATTTTACTAGGGATGGCAAGGGTACGACTGGTACGACAGAAGGAACTACAGCTGCTCGATAATTATTTTTCTTGCTTCATTTCAAACAGACCGATGAATAGTAAAAAGTGTCATCTTTGAGTAAAAGATGACACTTTTTTTATGTGCGCCCAGCATGGGCGCAATCTAATGGGTTAAAGTCCCTAACACGTCCTAGTA
>JBKTKK010000274.1:0-3224 GCA_047242405.1 Lachnospiraceae bacterium
ACAGATATACGATAACAATACGTATGTGAAAAATTATACGTACTTAGGCATTGTTGGAGAAAAAAATGAAAACGGTTTGTATCGCATTGAACAGAGAAATAAGTTTTCTGTTGGTGAATCCATTGAAGTAATGAAGCCAGATGGTAGAAACATATCTGTAACAGTGCAGGCGATTTTCGATGAAGAGGGCAATGCACAAGATAGCGCACCTCATCCAAAACAAATACTCTATATTGATTTAGGTTGTGAGCTAGAGCAATACGATATATTAAGACGACAAGAAAACGAATAAAGAAATCATTCCCTTTCATACGGTTCTTTACAAAAAAAACAAAGGAAGTTTACAATAATTTGATAGCCAAAGTATTTAAAGTGTTGTAAAATGGAAGTAGTGTTTACACACCTGCCAAACCGTCAATAAATTGCGGCGAGGTTGTATTACTTTGGGGGAACGACATGAAAGGGACATTGAACAAAGTTGAACTAAGTTGGATACTTTACGATGTGGCTAACTCTGCCTTTATTTTATTGGCAACTGCTATTTTGCCAATTTATTTTAAAAATCTTGTACAAGAAGCAGGTATGAGTGCAGAGAGCGCTACAGGATATTGGGGATCGGTTACCTCGATTGCCGTATTAATATTAGCCGTTGCCTCGCCTATATTAGGAGCATTTGCGGATTATAAGGGGTTAAAGAAAAAAATCTTTTGTGTATTTTTGATTCTTGGTATAACAGGTTTGCTTTCCTTATCGATAGCAACAGGGTGGATGGCGTTTTTACTCCTATATGTAATTACGAGAATCGGATATACTGCCTGCAATATTTTTTATGATTCCATGCTTACCGATGTTACCACCGATGAAAAAATGGATCGAGTTTCAACACAGGGTTATGCGTGGGGATATGTGGGAAGTTGCATCCCTTTTATTATTAGTATAATACTTATCTTTACGGATCCATTTCATGTGGGAACGATAATTGAAACGAGAATATCATTTGTGCTAACAGCTATCTGGTGGTTTCTTTTAACAATACCGCTTTTAAAACATGTAAAGCAAAACTATTATTTAGAGCGACAGCCGAATTTAGTTGCACACACCTTTCGGAGACTTGGAAAAACTTTTGTAAAAATCAAAAATGATCGAAAACTATTCTATTATATGTTAGGCTATTTTTGTTATATTGATGGTGTTTATACGATTATATCGATGGCTACGAGTTATGGAGCATCCGTTGGTATCGATGATACGCAACTTGTCATTGCATTATTAGTGACACAGTTTGTTGCCTTTCCTTTCGCTATAATAAGCGGAAAACAATCGAAAAAGTATGGACCTATGAAATTAATTAAATTATTTATTCTAGGTTATATAGGGGTATGTATCTTCGGTTATCAATTGGATAAGGCATGGGAGTTTTGGGTACTGGCTATTTGCGTTGGTATGTTACAAGGTGGAATCCAAGCATTATCCCGTTCCTATTTCGCGCGATTGATCCCAAAGGAAGAATCGAATGAGTATTTTGGCTTTTTTGATATCTTTGGAAAATTTGCTGATTTTATGGGACCAGCGATTGTAGCAGTTTTCTCATTTATGGGTGTACCGCAAATGGGAGTTTTAGCGTTAGCCATTTTGTTTATTGTAGGATATCTACTTATTCAAAAGTCAGAAAAGGTAGCGACCGCTAATTAAAAGATATAAAGAAAAAGAATGGAGGAGACTATGACTGTATTTTTACTCATCTGTTCCTTTCTAAGTCTGGCTTATTGGGGAATATTAATAACCTATGCCGGAATTCACACTGCTTTTGCATCTTTTTGGCTGGGCCTTTCGATTTTATTCGGAGGCCTGGCATTTTGGCGTTTTTACAGAAAAAAGAATCCGAGAGAAAAGGTAAGTGAGCTATGGATTCGTGTTGCAATTACAACTACAATTTCTACATTGTTAGTCTCTTTTGTTATAATCGAAGGATTAATACTAGGGACGATGTTTACAAAACCTGTAAATGATTTAGACTATATTATTGTATTAGGAGCACAGGTAAGAGGCGTACAAGTTTCTCCTTTACTAAAAAATAGGTTGGATACGGCCTATAAATATTTAGAACAAAATCCAGATACGAAAGTAATTGTTTCGGGTGGTCGAGGAGAAGGGGAATATGTTTCAGAAGCCTACGCCATGGCAACTTATTTATCAGGAAAGGGAATTGCACCAGACCGTATTATTCAAGAAAAGTCATCCCGCAATACGAAAGAAAATATTGTAAACAGTAATATGCTTATAGGGGATAAAAATGCAAAAGTAGGAATTGTAACCAATGATTTTCATTTATTCCGCTCGCTTTCACTGGCCAAAAAGCAGGGGGTGAAGGGGGCACACGGCATTAGTGCACCATCTGATTTCATATTACAAATGAACTACCTAGTACGTGAGTTTTTCGCCGTATTAAAGGATAAAATTATGGGAAATATATAAGAGATTACTGTGATCGGAAATAGAAATGCAGAATTGCTCTTGAAAAATGGAGGAGAAAACATGAAGTTTGAACAACTACAATCTTATACGCTAGTAAAAGAACAAGATTTGCCTGAATTGGCAAGTAAGGGATATGTATTAAAACATAATAAAAGTGGTGCTAGAGTATTTTTGCTCGAAAATGAAGATGATAACAAAGTATTCAACATTGCTTTTCGTACAACACCAAATGATAGTACAGGGGTAGCCCATATATTAGAACACTCTGTTTTATGTGGATCAGAAAAGTATCCTGCAAAAGACCCATTTGTAGAATTGGTGAAAGGTTCTTTGAATACATTTCTAAATGCTATGACCTATCCTGATAAAACGATGTATCCAATCGCAAGTTGTAATGATACGGATTTTAAAAACTTAATGTCCGTTTATATGGATGCTGTATTTCATCCAAATATCTATAAAAATGAGAAAATCATTTTGCAGGAAGGTTGGCATTACGAATTAGAGAGTGAAGATAAACCGATCATTTATAATGGTGTCGTTTATAATGAAATGAAAGGTGCATTTTCATCACCTGAAACGGTGTTAGATACTTACACTAGAACGGCATTATTTCCGCATACTACTTACGCAGAAGAATCAGGTGGAGATCCATCGTCAATTCCTAATTTATCTTATGAAGAATTTTTAGATTTCCATAGAAAGTATTATCATCCATCAAATAGCTATATCTATCTTTATGGTAATAT
>JBKTKK010000275.1:0-3201 GCA_047242405.1 Lachnospiraceae bacterium
CTTTGTCGTTTGCTGTCGTTTTTACTCATCAGCGACTTTATTAGAATATCAGATTTTTATTTACTTGTCAACAACTATTTTTAATAATTAAAAAGAAGGATAGATCTATCTTTCTATCCTTCTTTTTGACCTTATCTTGCATCTATGAAATAATAAGTATTTCCCTCTTCTTCATAAGTACTATAGGTTCCCACAATTTCAATTTCCGCACTATCTTCTGGGTATTCATTTGCCATAAACTCTAACCCATTTTGACAACACGCTGCCGCATCCTGGATCATAATAAAATGATAGGATGTATTTTCCTTTGATGTATTATCAACTCGATACGTTCCACGAACTTTAATTGTCTTACCTACATAGGTCTGTGGTTCTACTAATAATTGAAAAACCTCGCCATAAACCATCGTACCGCTAAGTTTGGTTAAATCAAGATCAATCGTTCCGTCACCATCCCCTCTCCGATCAGAATCATCTGCATTCTCAGATTTAGAAGTTTCGAAAGCACTTTCACCATTTTCGGAATTCCCTGTTTGGGAATTCCCTGTTTGGGCACATCCAGTAACCAATATTAAAATAGTTAAAATACTTAAGAAATTCAAGAACCATTTTTCTTTCATTAAGCAGCCCCCTTCATAACTCTATTAATAATATTGAAGATGAAGTAAACGATGATATGAATTGTAACAATTGTTGCTCCTACCGGTGTAGAGAATAAAATGGATACAAGAATTCCAAATACTGCGCACAAAACGGATAAAATGCCCGCACATACTACAACCATACGGAACGTATGAAATAAACGCATCGCAGATAAAGCTGGAAAAACTACTAAGGCGGATATTAATAAAGATCCGACCAATTTCATTGCCAACACAATGATCACAGCAGTAATAATCGCAATTAATAAATTCCACCTTTGTGCCTTCCCCGTAGTTGCAGTTAAAAAATCCTCATCAAACGTTACTGCAAATATACGCTGGTAAAACAAAATAAATACCAATAATACAATAACAGACATAAGGATGCAGATCGCTACATCCATTTTTGTTAACGTAAGTATAGATGTGGAACCAAATAGGGTACTACAAACATCACCTGCTAAATTCGCCGATTTTGAAAATAAATTTAACATTAGATATCCAAGTGCTAACGCTCCAACCGATAGCATAGCAAGGGATGCATCTCCGCTAACTAAAGTATTTTTTCCTTTTTTCAATAAAAGAATGGCAGCAATGACGGTAATTGGTAATACAATAATCATTTCAGAACCAACACTAAACACCGTTGCTATAGCCATAGCGCCGAAAGCAACATGGGATAAACCGTCCCCGATAAAAGAATAACGTTTTAAAACTAAAGGAACGCCAAGCAAAGAAGAACAAAGGGAAATTAATACCCCCACTAAAAGAGCATATCTTACAAATGGATAGTTAAAATAAAGCGTTAAAGTTTCTATGATTGACTGCATTATAGTCCTCCCTGCCAAGATAAACCTTGATTGTTTGATACATATTCCTCTTTTGTCCCATAAAAGGATCCCTGTTCGGATAGATATAAAATATGAGAGGCATAATTTAAAACAGCTTCTTTATCATGTGAAATCATAACAATCATCATTTTATCTTTTTTATTTAATTGATCAATCAAACGATAGAAATCTTCCGTCGCCTTAGGATCCAAACTTGCAACTGGTTCATCTAAAATTAAAATTTTATCAGAAGCGCATAACGCTCTAGCAAGCAAAGTTCTTTGTTGTTGTCCCCCGGACAGAGCACGATAACTTTTATTAGCTAGATGGGTAATTCCCAACCGTTCCAGCTGATAGGCTACGATATCTTTCTCTTTTTTCGTAAAGAAAAATTTCTTTTTACACCTATTTAAGCAGCCTGACATTACAACTTCCTTCACTGAAGCAGGAAAATCCCTTTGTATGTCCGTCTGCTGTGGCAAATACCCAATGCCATCATCTTTTATCTCACGACTTATCGTGATTTCGCCTGCCATAGTCTTACACAAACCTAAAATAGATTTTACTAAAGTACTCTTTCCTGCACCGTTTTCACCGATGATGCACAAATAATCACCTTTGTTTACAATAAAATTAATGTCTTTTGCGACAACCTTTCCCTCGTAGCCAATGATTACGTCACTACCTTTCATTTGTTCCATAACCTACCTCACTTCCTCCAATGCCTTCTTTAATACTTGAAGATTATCCTCCATAATTGATAAGTAGGTTGTTCCTTCTTCAATATCCTTCGCGGTAACCGATTGCATCGAATTTAATACATAAATTGCTTGGTTTTTCTCCTCGCTATTTTGAATGATTGTTTTCGCCACGGATTGATCCGAACCTTCTATAACAAAAATGGAAGGCAAATGCAATTCATTCATTTTTTCTGCTAAGAAGGATACCGTTTTAAAACTTGCTTCCGTTTCTGCAGAACAGCCTGGGAAGGCCGCATAATAATTCACATGATAATCATCCACCAAGTATCGGAATGGAAAACGATCACCAAAAACTAAAGTCTTATTTGCTTCTGCATCAAAAAAATCCCTATAAGCCTCGTCCAAATCAAGAAGTTCCTTCTTAAAGTCATCATAATTTTCTTTGTAGGAAGCAGCATCGTTGTTATCCAATAGCACAATTTCATTATAGATAGCCCCTGATAATACTTCAGCATTTTTAAGAGATAACCAGATATGTTCATCGATCGTCTCTTCCCCGTGATCAAAATCCGATTCGTCATGGTCTTCTACCGCCCCTTCGTCACTATGATCAGAATCCGAAGCTACATGCTCATCTTCTTCGCTATGGTCATGTTCCATTCCTTCTATAATCTCTTCTTCCTTTGCCTCCTCACCGAGTACATCAATTAACTTGAGTACACGTCCACTTCCATTGGAACTTTTCAACAGGTTCTCCACCCATTGATCCGATTCTCCACCAATATAAAGAAACAAGTCACTATTTTGAATCTTTAACATATCTGCGGCCGATGGCTGATAATTATGAACATCAATACCATTATCAAGCAAAAATGTTAAATCCACCTTATTTATATTATCTCCAAGAATTTCTCTTGTCCAATCATAAAGAGCAAAATTCGTACACACAATACTAAGACGATCTCCCTCTCCCTTCGCAGTCTCTCCGTGGTTTTCGTTATTTGATACGGAACAGCCGTAGAGTAGACT
>JBKTKK010000276.1:0-3197 GCA_047242405.1 Lachnospiraceae bacterium
GTAGCAGCAACTAGTACTGCAATAAGTGATGGAGGAATTTTTCCTAATTTTTTTGGCCAAAAAATTAAAATTGCTAGGGATAAGACACCGATGAAAACAGCCCATGGATTTAAGGTACGAATGCAGGTAAATACCTGTTCTAACTTCTCCATTGTTTCAATAGGAGAATACTGAAAAGTTAATCCCATAAAGTCTTTTAACTGACCAATTGCAATGGTGACTGCAATACCAGCAGTAAACCCTGTGGTGATAGTAAAAGGAATAAATTTAATGAGACTTCCTAATTTTAAAAGTCCCATAACGATAAGTATGATTCCAGCTAAGAATGTTGCGACCGCTAAACCTGTCATACCTTTCGTGGCTACAATACCTGCCACAATGCTGGCAAATGCTGCAGTAGGACCGGATATTTGTACTGTACTACCACCAAAAAAGGATATAACAAATCCAGCTATGATGGCAGTATATAGCCCTTGTTCTGGAGTTACACCACTGGCTAAAGCTAAAGCAATGGACAATGGTAATGCGATAATGGCAACAATTAAACCGGCTACCAAATCTTTCATAAACTTGTCAATGGAATAGTTTTTCATAGAAATAAAAAACTGTGGTATAAAATTTTTCATATTTCTCCCCTCTTTTGTTAATAATCTTATTTACTATAACATGTTTGTGGAAAAGAGCAAGTTTTTATTTTATACATAAAATAGCGACGAAGTGGATAGAATTTAAAACAGGATTTGCTCGTTCATCGAAGTGGCTATTTAAAAATAGTATGAAAAATGTTATAATTCTTTTATGTGTCTACCGACAAAGAGGTATGAAAGAATAAAAAGATATGGGAGGCGTTTCTTTGATTGAAGAAAAACTGTTGAAAAATGCGCTGTTTCAAGGAATGGATCCAGTCGATGTAGATCGATGTATTCGTTGTTCCCAATCAATCATAAAGGAATATGATAAGAAGGAAATGATATTTACACAGCTCGACCATCCAAGTAGGTTATTTGTACTTCTAGATGGAACAGTAAGTATTTGTAGAGATAATATATTAGGGAATCGAACGATTCTTTCACAAGTACAGGCCGATGATGTATTTGGAGAGGCATATCTATTTACGGAAGATCAGAGTTATGATTATTATGCAATTGCAGCGACAAAAGTGAAAATATTAGAAGTACCAAAAAACTTTTTTTATAAGACGTGTGGCAATGCCTGTTCTTGCCATTCGAGTGTTATCTATAATATGCTCGGAATCTATGCAAGAAAAACGAACTTATTAAACCATAAAGTACAGATTTTATCAAGCGGCAGTCTGCGTCAAAAGATAGCAAGATATTTAGAGGAAAGTCGTAAAGGAAACCAGGTAAAATTAACAATGAATCGGGAAGAGCTTGCGGATTATTTAAATGTAGCGAGACCTTCTTTATCAAGAGAATTAATCAAAATGCAACAGGATGGTATGATTAAACTTGATCGTAACTTAGTAACAATTACGGATACAGAGGCATTGTCAGAATGTTTATAAATAAGGACCGATAATTATCTGCATCAAATTTCTCTTGGAGTTATATTATACCATATCAATTACAGCCGTTCAGAAATGGACGGCTAATTTTATACCCGAATGAGCTTAGAAATCCGTAAAAAGTGCTAAAAATAATAAAAAAAAACAAAAATATTTGGTGAAAAACATAGGAAAAGGGTTATGTAAACGCATTTTTTATGGTAGTATATAATTACTTATCAAATCTGTGGGAGGGTTGAAAAATATGGAGATATGGTTAAGATTGATTCCGGGTATCGGGGTTCTTGCTTTACTCTTTGCTTCATATCTTGCGGCAAAGATAAGCAGACAGGAAGTGGGAACTGAAAAGATGAAAGAAATGGCCAGGGCGATTAATGATGGAGCCAAAGCGTTTTTGACTGCGGAATACAGGATACTGGTATTCTTTGTAATTATCCTATTTGTACTGATTGGAGTAGGAATCGGGAATTGGATAACTGCAGTGTGCTTTCTTGTGGGTGCGCTTTTTTCCACACTGGCAGGATATTTTGGAATGGAGGTTGCTACGAAGGCAAATGTTAGAACAGCCAATGCTGCCAGGACAAGTGGAATGAACAAGGCACTTTCTATAGCATTTTCCGGTGGAGCAGTTATGGGAATGTGTGTGGCAGGGTTTGGAGTGTTTGGTGTCAGTGTAATATACGCGGTCACAGGCAATGTTGGGGTACTTTCAGGCTTCAGTCTAGGTGCTTCTTCAATTGCACTTTTTGCACGTGTGGGAGGGGGGATTTATACGAAGGCAGCCGATGTTGGAGCGGATCTTGTGGGAAAAGTTGAGGCAGGAATTCCGGAGGATGATCCGCGTAATCCGGCGGTTATCGCTGACAACGTAGGTGACAATGTAGGGGATGTGGCAGGGATGGGTGCTGATTTATTTGAATCCTATGTAGGGGCGCAAATCTCATCTTTGACGCTCGGAATTGTCTATTTTAAGGCAGCGGGGGCGATCTTTCCACTGGTGATAGCGGGCCTGGGACTTCTGGCATCTATACTTGGTACATTCTTTGTCAGAGGAGATGAAAAGTCTAACCCGCATAAAGCGCTGAAAATGGGGACATATTCATCCAGTGCCGTTGTAGTGATTGGGGCATTTCTATTTAGTAAATACTTCTTTGGAGATTTTAAAGCAGCAATTGCCATTGTAGCAGGGCTTATCGTAGGTTTGCTTATCGGTATTATCACCGAAGTATATACAGCGGGAGACTATAAGTCAGTCAAGGAGATAAGCCAACAGTCTGAAACCGGCGCGGCTACTACAATTATAAGCGGCCTAGCAGTAGGTATGAAGTCTACGGCAGTTCCGATTCTGTTTATCTGCTTGGGTATTTTCGTGGCATATGAGGTGTGCGGCCTGTATGGTATTGCCCTTGCCGCAGTAGGCATGCTTTCCACAACGGCAATTACAGTTGCAGTTGATGCCTATGGACCAATTGCAGATAATGCCGGCGGTATTGCAGAGATGTCTGGTCTTGCCCCAGACGTACGTAAGATTACAGATAAACTGGATGCAGTTGGGAATACGACAGCTGCCATTGGTAAGGGATTTGCCATCGGGTCCGCAGCACTTACGGCGCTTGCATTGTTTGTATCATACGCTGAGGCTGTGAATCTTCAGACAATTGATATACTAAAT
>JBKTKK010000277.1:0-3174 GCA_047242405.1 Lachnospiraceae bacterium
TTATTAATCTTACCAGCCACCGTAATTTTGTTCATATTCATCCATGAAACAAAGATTACAGCTATAATTGCAAGCACGATTTGAAATTTAGAAAATGCCTGCCAGCTAACTCCAAGATATGTCCCTACATAAATAGCCGCAAATGCTACAGCTATACAGTTAGCTACAAGATATCCCCATGCTGCTATAAATCCCCAATTTAACCCAATTGCACGTGACGGGAATACGAATACACCACCTGACTTTGGATAACGGATCGAAAGCTCCGCTGCCTGTAAACCATAAAGACCACAAATAATAGCTGCACCCAGCCAGGAAAAAATAGCTGCAGGTCCTGCATAATACATTGTCATACCTGACAATGAGAAAATAGAACTACCAATACATCCGCCGGCAAGCATAGCTACACACGCACCTAAACGTAGTTTATTATCATTAGCCATATCCTCCCCTCCTATAATTAAAAGCAATTTTTTCTTTCAAAATTAATCCGTAATAATAACACGAAAGGTTCCCGGAACAATCGCTGCCTCAAAAGCCTTCTGCGCCTCCCCAAACGGGAAGGTTTTTGCAATCAACGGTTTACAATCAATGATTCCTCCATTCAGAAGACGGTTCGCAACAAAGAAATCTTCACCATTTGGACTAATAGATCCTGTAAGAATATTTTCGGTTCCATGAAGCATCTGTGGACTTACCGGAGTCGGTGCATCCGGATGCATAGAACTGTACTGAATCATACGTCCTGCCTTACCCGTCATAGCAATTGCCTGTCCTACAACAGATGGAATGGCTGTTGTATTAAATACTATATCAGCACCACGACCTTCTGTAACAGATTTTACAAATTCAACCGGATCTGTCTCCATTGGGCTAAAGACGATATCTGCTCCCAGCCGTTTTGCTAACTCTGCACGTTTTGGATCCATTTCGCTTAAAATCACACGAGCACCTTTCCGTTTTGCAACCATGACATGGTACTGTCCCATAATACCACCGCCAATAACAACAACGTCTTCTCCAAGCTGGATATTCGCGCGACCTACAGAATGTACAACGCATGCCAGCGGCTCTGTAAGTGCTGCTTCTTCATAAGAAAGATTATTTGCAATTTTAAACAGAGAAGTGGTATCTACGATTATGTAATCGCAAAGACCACCCGGTCCAACCAATAAACCCTCACGGGTAGGTTTTTTCTGCGCTCTTTCACACATATTTGTATGTCCAGTTCTGCAGTAATAGCATTCTCCGCAATTATAAAGGAGACGAACTGCTACTCTATCACCTAGAGTCCAATTTTTCATGTTTACACCAGGCCCTAAAGCAGCAATTTCACCTGACACTTCGTGCCCTCCGGTACAGGGAAACGGCATTTTTACCTCCCCACAGAAGATACGTTGTTCCAATGTACAAAGAGCAACTGCATGCACTTTAACCAAAGCTTCTCCTTCACGTAAATCTGGAGTTGTCAGTTCCATAATTTCTGTCTTCTGTTCGGCGGTTACTGCAACTGTTTTGATATTAATTGCCAATTTTATCACCCCCTTTACTTTATTAGTTTAAAATTTTCATTGCCTCTTCCACAGATGCATCATCATGGATAAGTGCTGCGATTGCCTCACAAACCCGGGCCATATTTTCATGACGGACAATATTACGTCCCATGATAACACCTTTGGCACCATTATCGAGCGCACCACGGATATTGGCAAAAATTTCCTTCACTTCTTTTGCCTTTCCACCACCAAGTACCAGAATTGGTACATAGCAGTTTTCTACAACTTTACGGAAATCTTCTCCTCCAACATATTCGGATTTGATGAAATCTGCTCCAAGATCAGCTGACTGACGGCATGCAAAGCTCATCAAATCAATCGCACGTGTATCAATTCCTTCTGGACGTTCAAATCCATAAGGAAGAGCCTCTGAGCATACTGGAAGTTGATATTTCTCACAGTCAGCAGCAAGCTTAGCACAATATTTCAAAGAATGCTCGTCTTTCTGTGATCCCGGAAGTCCCATACAAAGAACTGCATCTGCTCCCACGCGAATTGCATCCTCTGCAGAATAGAGCAAATCTAATGGATTTGCAGGTTTACGAATCATTGTTCCGCCACCATCTGCACGCATGATAATACCTGCATTTCCAAAATCAGACTGAAAGTGTTTAATTATTCCATAAGTTGTCAGGAAAGCATCTACCCCCCCTGCAACACACTCACGGATAATTTGTCCTGGATTTTTCAGGTCTGGAGAATACATCTGTGCTGAGTGATCCATTGCGAGAACAAATGATCTTCCGTCCTTCTTAAAAATGTTGTTCATTCTACGTTTCATAATAACCATATCCTTTCGTAAAACAAAATCAATCTATTCCTATCTACTCTGTAAGCAACGCACATAATATTGCTATAAGTGTACTGATTCAAATCCATATACTTACGCTGTGTATGAAGTAGAAAAGAAACTAGATCTTGCTGCCCTTTTCCAACCCCATTGCAAAATTCCCTTCTTTTCAATAGACTTTTAAAGCGGAGGAACTGTATCTTCAACTGTCTCGACAAATACTGTTTTTGAAATCATGTATTTTGTCATTCCCGCAACACCAATACCGCTTTCTTTCCATCCTGTGCCAGGAGACTCTATCATTCCCTTTGAGAAATAATTATTTACATAAATCTGTCCGCTCTTGATTCCATCTGCCACACGAATACCACGTTTAAGATCCTTTGTAAACACTGCACCCGCAAGTCCATATACAGTATTATTTGCCAATTCAACCGCTTCTTCTTCGGTAGCAAAAGGTGTTACGCAGCCTACCGGTCCAAAAATCTCTTCCTGATAAATGATCATATCCGGTGTAACATCCGCAAAAATCGTTACCGGAACAAAGTTTCCCTTTGCCAGTACGCCTTTTTTTAATCTTTCACCGCCACATACCAGGCGTGCGCCTTCTTCTTTTCCCTTTTCTATGTAGTTCCATACCGTTTCTGCATGCTCTTTTGAAATCAACGGATCAAGATTTGTATTCGGATCAAAAGTATCTCCCGGAACATATTTTTCTGCTGCAAACTTCTTCATTTCCTGAATAAACTCTTCATAAATACTTTCTTGCACTAGAATACGTGAACCAGATACGCAAATCTGTCCTGAATGGTTTGTAAATCCCCATAC
>JBKTKK010000278.1:0-3166 GCA_047242405.1 Lachnospiraceae bacterium
AGCTAATGCACCCGGCATTAGCTCTCCTCCCTTTCTTAAATAAAAAAGAAAAACGGTGCGGCCATTTGCTGCTCCGTTTTTTTAATTTAAAATAAGGGAGACCTTCTTTACAGAAAATCTCCCTTCATACATAAACTCTATTATACTTCGAAAATCAAATCTCCATAGGATGGCATTGGCCACATAGATTTATCTACAATCATTTCTAATTTATCAACTGGTGTTCTTAGCGCTTTCATTGCAGGGACAACATCCATATGATAAGCGTTTGCCATCTCTGCAGCATCCTCTTTTGCAGCAGCTGTTTCTGTTACCTCAATCAACTTCGATAAAGCAACTTTCGCTTCTGACAAATACGCGGATGTTTCAACTAAAAGTTCTTTCTGAACACTCGTGTCTGCCTCTGGGCAAGCATTAACAACACTTGATAAAGAGTCTGCAAGAACCTTTACCGCTTTAACAACCGATGGAAGAATATGCTTGCTGGCCATATCTATCATTGTACGCGCCTCAATATTAATTGCCTTTGCATAAGCTTCATATTGAATTTCCGCACGTGATTCTAATTCTGCCTTTGTATAAATTCCAAATTTCTCATATAATTCAACTGCCTTATCTGTGACTAAAGCAGGGATTGCTTCCACCATAGATTTAATGTTTGGTAAGCCTCTCTTTTCCGCTTCTACCACCCACTCATCGGAATACCCATTACCATTAAATACGATTCTCTGGTGTGCAGCTGCGTATTCCTTAATTAAATCATGAACAGCCATTTCAAAATCATCTGCGTTTTCAAGAATATCGGCAGCTTCTCCGAATGCTTCTGCAACAATTGCATTTAATACGACATTTGGCTCCGCCACAGAATCCTGGGATCCAACCATACGGAATTCAAATTTGTTTCCGGTAAATGCAAATGGTGATGTACGGTTACGGTCTGTCGCATCTTTTACTAAATCAGGAAGAGTTGCAACGCTAGTCTTTAATGTTCCACCCTGTTTTGAAGAGGTTGCTTCCCCAGTGCTAATTAACTGCGTTAAAACGTCTTCTAACTGTTCTCCAACAAAGATAGATATGATTGCTGGCGGAGCCTCATTTGCACCTAAACGATGGTCATTTCCTGGATCTGCAGCTGATTCACGAAGTAAATCAGCATGTTTATCAACCGCTTTTAGAATACAAGTTAACACTAGTAAAAACTGGATATTTTCATGTGGTGTCTTTCCTGGATCTAACAGGTTAATACCATCATCCGTTACAATTGACCAGTTATTATGCTTACCAGAACCATTCACACCATCAAATGGCTTTTCGTGAAGCAAACAAGTCAAACCATGACGGCCTGCAACCTTCTTTAATGTTTCCATAACTAACTGATTATGATCAGTGGCAATATTAGCCTGTGCATAGATTGGTGCAATTTCATGTTGTGCTGGCGCAACTTCATTATGTTGTGTTTTTGCAGAAACACCAAGTTTCCATAATTCTTCGTTTACATCCTTCATATAAGCGGCAATTCTCTCACGAATTATACCAAAATAATGATCCTCTAATTCCTGACCTTTTGGTGGCATAGCACCAAATAGTGTACGACCTGTAAAGATTAAATCTTTTCTTTGTAAGTATTTATTTCGATCAACGATGAAGTATTCTTGCTCTGCACCTACCGATGGCTTTACAACTTTTGATGTAGTATTTCCGAACAATCTTAAGATTCTAAGAGCCTGCACATTAATTGCTTCCATTGACTTTAACAGAGGCGTCTTCTTATCTAATGCTTCTCCTTTATAAGAACAGAAGGCAGTAGGAATACAAAGCGTTGCCCCTGCTGCATCTTCACGAACAAATGCTGGTGAAGTACAATCCCATACCGTATATCCTCTTGCTTCAAACGTTGCTCTTAATCCACCCGATGGAAAGGAAGAAGCATCCGGTTCACCCTTAATCAATTCTTTTCCGGAAAACTCCATTAAAATTTTTCCATCTTCTCTTGGTGCAGAGATGAAGGAGTCATGCTTTTCGGCGGTTACACCTGTTAATGGCTGGAACCAATGTGTATAGTGAGTTGCACCTTTTTCAATAGCCCAGTCTTTCATTGCATTTGCTACTACGTCTGCGATTCCAGGGTTTAATTCAGCTCCATTCTCAATTGTTTTCTTGAGTTCCGCATAGACTTTTTTAGGCAAACGTTCTCTCATTACCGTATCATTAAATACATTTTGCCCAAAAATACTTGCTACATTAATCTTCTCGCTCATACTTTCATCCTCTCATCATCTATTATACTTGAAATTACACTAGAAAACTTTAAGACATATTCCTAGTTAATAAAAATATGACTAGGATATACGTTTGGCGGAACGATTTCCACCTCTTTTTGGTTCGCCTTCAGCTGCTGCATGATAAGGAAACTGCTCTGACTTACTGTCCGCGAATATAAAAAGAAAGGACGTCCCTTAAACAGAACGTCCTTGTCCCAACCACACTAATTTCCGGAAATATTCGCTTCCGTCTGTAAATAAAATACCTCATTTTTTTAAGAAATGCAAGTGTTTTTTTTATTTTTAGCTAATTTGCTTTGCGTGAATTACAAACCGACCATCTTTCCAGTCATTTGTACAAGTGGATAAGGTAATAATTTTGTCCGTTATGTCCACTTTTAAGCCTGTATCATAAGCAGATTGTTGCACTGTATAATCTAAATAAGATTGATACAATCCATCATCTGTTAAATTAACATAATAAGACTTGCTCGTACTAGACGTTTCATAACAAGAATAAATTTGATAAAGATGATACCCCTGAGGCGTATAAACCATAATATAGGGGTGTTCATCAAAATACTCCTTGTCCTTATATTTCACTAGATCATGGAACATCTGCTGGTTTCTCTGATTATGTCCATGGATTAACGTATTTCTACTTTCAAATGGAGATTCCACACGATAATCCACAAAAATACTCCCAGCATTGTTATATTGTCCAGTTAAAGTTGTTCGAATATACTTGTCATTATCTGATCCTTGAACAACAGGATAATTAATATGCGTATCTTCTATTTTAATCCATCCAACAACTTCTGGATTCATGCCGAGCAACGTAGGGAAATCAGGGTTATAACGAACACCCATTAAATCCTCAATGGATATACCGTTAATAATTACAC
>JBKTKK010000279.1:0-3166 GCA_047242405.1 Lachnospiraceae bacterium
GTGTGGCCGTTATGTTATTTTATCAAATAGGAGAGGCTTTCCAAAGATTGGCGGTAAATCGATCCAGAAAATCCATTTCCGCTTTGATGGATATTCGTCCTGATTTTGCAAATCTTAAGACAAGCGAAGGATTACAAAAGGTATCGCCAGAAGAAGTTGGCGTTGGAGCGTTTATTGTCGTAAAGCCAGGAGAAAAAGTACCCCTTGATGGGGTTGTTGTAGAAGGTTATTCTACCTTAGATACTTCGGCGCTGACAGGGGAGTCTCTCCCAAGGGATATTACTGTTGGCGATGAAATACTTTCCGGTGCAATTAATAAAAATGGTTTATTAACGGTAGAGGTTAAAAAGGAATTTGGAGAATCAACTGTATCAAAAATTCTGAATTTAGTTCAAAATGCCAGTGGAAATAAAGCTCCAATGGAAAATTTTATTACGAAATTCGCCCGCTACACACCCGCCGTTACTACAGTATATTACTAGCCTTAATTCCTCCGGTATTGATTCCAGGAGCGCAATTTACTGATTGGCTTAATCGTGCGCTTGTATTCCTCGTTATTTCCTGTCCTTGTGCATTAGTGATTTCTATTCCGCTTAGTTATTTTGGAGGGATTGGAGGTGCCTCAAGAAGTGGAATCTTAGTAAAAGGAAGTAACTTTTTAGAAGCCCTTAACAAGGTTGATACGATTGTATTTGATAAAACCGGAACACTGACAAAAGGAACATTTAAGGTACGTGAAATTCAAGGGAAAAATGGTTTCACATCCGATGAGCTTTTGCGCCTTGCAGCCATTGCCGAAAGTAATTCGACCCACCCAATTGCCGAATCCATTGGCAAAGCTTATCCTAAAACAATCGATAGTTCTTCTTTAAAAGATTACGAGGAAATGGCAGGGTTTGGTTTATCCGTGAATATTGATGGAAAAGATGTGTTAGCTGGCAATAGTAAGCTTATGAAAGAAAAAAACATTGTCTTTACCGAACCGGACTCCGTTGGTACCGTCGTACATATTGCGGTAGATAAGATTTATGCCGGTTACATTATAATTGCCGATGAAGTGAAAGCAGATAGCAAAGAAGCACTTCGAAAATTGAAAGCCATTGGTGTAAAACGGACCGTGATGCTTACTGGGGATACGAAAACAGTAGGAGAAAAAATTGCCAATGATATTGGATTAGACACGGTTTATACAGAGCTATTACCACAAGAAAAGGTAGAGCAATTAGAAAAATTAGAAAAAAGTAAAACGGGAAAAGGTGCGTTGGTATATGTAGGGGATGGAATCAATGATGCTCCCGTACTAGCAAGAAGTGATATAGGTATCGCTATGGGTGGTGTCGGATCCGATGCAGCCATAGAGGCAGCCGATATTGTTATTATGACAGACGAACCTTCGAAAATTGTAACAGCGATAAAAATTGCAAAGAAAACGCGTACAATTGTATGGCAAAATATAATTTTTGCCTTAGGAGTAAAGGCAATTATTCTAATATTAGGGGCCTTTGGTGTTGCCACTATGTGGGAAGCCGTTTTCGGCGATGTTGGTGTTGCATTAATCGCGATCTTAAATGCAATGCGTGCAATGAAAATTAACGAGGAATCGTAAGTATAACGAAAAGTCCATAAACAAAATGCAATGATTTTTGCTAGAAATGTAATAAAACACAGTATAAGTCAAACAACAATTAAAAGTACAGCGGTTGTTGTTAACTAAATTAAGACAGAACTTATAGATGAAAATTCCAGATAAGAATGGCGCAGGAGAAGAAAGAAATGGAGAAATTAAAAGTAGCCTTTATATGTGTACACAACTCGTGCAGATCACAGATGGCGGAAGCGTTGGGAAAACTTTTGGCAGCAGATGTATTTGAAAGTTATTCTGCCGGAACTGAATTAAGACCACAAATAAACCAGGATGCGGTAAGAATTATAAAACAATTACATGGCATTGATATGAATGAAACGCAAAATAGCAAATTGTTGTCGGATATTCCCCAAGTTGATATTGTCATTACAATGGGCTGTAACGTAAATTGTCCGTCACTTCCTTGTATCCATAGAGAGGATTGGGGATTAGAGGACCCATCTGGAAAAGAAGATGAGGAATTTGTAAAGACTGCCAAAACAATAGAAGAAAAAATAGTGGATTTAAAACAAAGAGTCATAGAAGAGAAGTTTGTAAGATGAGAGCCTAAGGTTCGTTTATATGATAGATCGCTTTATACAAAATTAGGACGCGAAATAGCGTCCTAATTTTATCCTATCAAGGCCCATCCAATCGTTGTAAAATGAGTGTTTTGTCTCAATCAAACACTGTCTTCCAGTTTTCTGAATGATATGCTTCAAAACACATTCTAATCTGCTCCTCATTGTTTATTTCAGTTGCTAAGTTTGGTAGTTCATCGATTCCAAAATATCGACTTTCTACTGTTTCGATATTTTCTTTAAAGCTGCCGCCTATTCGTGTACATAAAACGAAGATTTTACATATCTTATAGGCATATACGGGTAAGTTATGCTTTTCTCTGTCTTGGATTGCTATAACGAAATCAGCAGTTACGTCCAATCCAGCTTCTTCTTTTACTTCTTTGATCGTATTTTCTTTCACCGACCTATTTACATCCACCCATCCACCTGGTAATGCCCAGGTGTCATTGTTTTCTCTGACTAGCAAGATCTTATCATCTTTAAATATAGCGGCACGGCTGTCCAATTTTGGTGTTTGGTAGCCACTCTCACTGCAAAATAAGTCTTTTACCTTCTCCATCGGTATGTCTGATTTATGGCGAATCATTTCGGCTGCAATCGTTCGAATCCTTTCATATCGTTCCTTGTCAAACGGATCTTTTCCATAAAATAAACCGGCTTGTGCTATACTTTGCAATTCAACGGCCCATTGAAGCCACTCTTCGTTATTCATCCTATGTTTCCTCCCAATAATGCTGTCTTATGCATCAATTACCTTATACGAACATATTCCTAGTTTTAGACTATTTTATCATAATATGGCCCAATTTACTATCCAGTTCTTGTGTTACATACATTTAAAATGAGGGTAATTTAGGAAAGTATTTCACCTCAACGTAACAGAAGGAAATTATATTGATGAATGGAAATAAATGGATTATAATTAAACTATAGTCTAAGGAATATTGGGGATGTACTG
>JBKTKK010000280.1:0-3145 GCA_047242405.1 Lachnospiraceae bacterium
TTGTATGCATCGCATAATAAGATATATCACTTCCTAGCAAACGAATTAAACGACGTCCAATAACGGTATCGCTATTAACATTGGAAATTGGTTTAAACAACAGTGGATGGTGACTGATTATCATGTCCACTTGTTCTTGCATTGCCTGTTCAATTACTTCATCGGTAACATCTAAGGTAATTAAAATCTTAGATACATTTTTATCACGACGTCCAATAAGCAAACCAACATTATCCCAGCTACAAGCAATCTTTTCTGGGGCAACTTTTTCTAATACCTTTATAATATCTCTACACTTCATCTTATTCTCTATTCTCCTTAAAATGGGTAATTTTTAAATATCTTCGGCACCATAATACTGATGCTTCGTTTCCTTTGCCATTGCCAGCATTTCTTCCAACTCTTTCATTCTCTTATCAATTACTTTTGAACATTTAAGCTCTAAGTTATTAATTAATTCTTCATACTTTCGTATTTCTTCTGTTAAAAAACGTAATAAAACAGGGTGTCTTGATTCTAATAGTTGTTTACCGTACCGATATTCCATAGCCTTTTCATATTGGTCCGTACCTTTATGTACACGGATTACATTATAAAATTTCCCCTCTTCTTCAATCATTTCTTCCTTATCAATGGTAAATCCATGTTCCATTACATATCTTCTAACCGATTCCACTTCAGAATGGGGAGATAAAACCATTTGATTTATGCCTTTCAACACTTCTTTCCCATCATCTAAAATACGGGTAATTAATGGTCCCCCCATGCCCGCAATGATTATAGTATCTACTTCCCCTGGATTCAACTTTTCCAAACCGTCACTTAAACGAACAGTAATTTTATCACAAAGTCCTGCTTCTTGTACGTGAGAACTGGCCCTCTCCAAAGGTCCTTTTCTTACATCCATTGCGATTGCACTCTCTGCGATATTATTTTCTATAAGATAAATTGGAACAAATCCATGATCTGTCCCAATATCTGCAATGCGGCTTCCTTTGTCTATAAAGGATGCCACTGTTGCAAGTCGATTCGATAATTGCATTGTTATCCTCCGCGTATTCCTTCGTAATAATTTAATCAAGGTAATCTTTTAATTTTCTACTTCTTGCTGGGTGTTTTAGTTTTCGAAGCGCTTTCGCTTCTATTTGCCGAATTCGTTCCCTTGTAACATTGAATTCCTTCCCCACCTCTTCTAACGTTCTTGCCCTACCATCGCTTAAGCCGAACCTTAACCGCAGCACTTTTTCTTCTCTATCGGTCAGCGTTCCTAAAGCTTCTTCAATTTGCTCGCTTAATAACGTACGCGTCGCTTCTTCTACCGGAACTGGTACATGATTATCCTGAATAAAATCTCCTAGATGGGTATCATCTTCTTCCCCAATTGGCGTTTCTAAAGAAACTGGCTCCTGTGATATTTTCATTACCTCTTCCACTTTTTCAACTGGAATATTTAATTTATTTGCCAATTCCTGTGGGGTTGGCTCTCTTCCCAGCTCTTGCACCATTTGTCTGGATGTTCTAATAAACGATTAATGGTCTCAACCATATGAACTGGAATTCGAATCGTTCTCGCTTGATCCGCGATTGCTCGTGTTATTGCTTGACGAATCCACCATGTGGCATACGTACTAAATTTGAATCCTTTTTGATAATCAAATTTTTCAACTGCTTTAATTAAACCAAGATTTCCCTCTTGAATCAAGTCCAAAAGTAACATCCCACGCCCTACATATCGCTTTGCAACACTAACAACCAATCGTAAGTTTGCCTCTGCCAAACGTTTTTTCGCTTCCGTATCGCCCTTTTCAATTCTTTTCGCAAGTTCGATTTCTTCCTCTAACGATAACAAAGGAACTTTTCCTATTTCTTTTAAATACATACGAATCGGATCATCTAGGTTCGCAACATCTGGGATTGTCAAATCTACTTCATCTATATTTATATCTTCCTCTGCATCATCATCAAAGGCAGGAAAAATCTCTTCCAAATCATCCGCCTCTTTTATCTGTAGTACATCAACCTGGTTTGCCTCTAGAAAATCTAACACCTGGTTATAGGCGTCAGCTTCCATTGGAAGATCCTGAAAGTAATCACATACCTCTTGATATTCCAATACATTTTTCTTTTCTTTTGCAAACGCAAGCAGTTCTTGTAAGCGTTCTTTCCATTGCTCATTTGATTTATCCATAGACTTCGATCCTTCCCCGGCGTACTGAATTTGCTTATATGTTTTCCCTATTCTAAGGAAATATTCAAATCCTTTAATGCCGCCTGCGCTTTAATGATAGCTTGCAGTTCATTGATATCCTTAACATTTCTGCTAGCATAATCCAAACTGTTCTTTTTAATCCTAAGTATGGTCTCACGAAATGCCCGATTTCTCTCCTCTGGAGATAAACCGGATAATTTTGTGTTAAATACTTCCGCCACAATTTTATATTCTTCCTCATCATTTATAAAATGATTCAATACTGCTCCTGGATTTATGCTACCACTTTGCGCTTGTCCAAAAAGAAGTGATGCAACTTTTGCATAGAGAGGTTCCGTAAAATCAGTTGGTTCTATATAGCGAGAGACTTGTTCAAAAATTCGAGGTTCCTCTGATAACCAAGTCAAAAGGAGGCGCTGTGCCTGCTTAATCCCATCGTCTCTATCCTTTTTCGATTGGATCCCAGACTTTGGTCGTGTAGTTTCTCCTACATAGCTGTGTAAACTTCCAAGCTTATTTACTTTTTTACGCAATGCATCATATTCAATCCCATAAGTTTTTGAAACGGCTTCTATATAATTATTTCTTTCTAACTCATCCCGAAACTCTATGAGTTTTTTCGCCGTTTCATTATAAAATTTTGTTTTATCTTCGGATCTTCATATCAAAGGAACTTTTTAAATAATCAATTTCAAATAGAAAACTATTGGTTGCTTGATTAATTCTTTGTTCAAAAGCTTCTGCTCCTTCATTTTTAATAAATTCATCTGGATCTTTATAAGGCTTCATATTCAACACGCGAATGGATAAACCGGATTCTTTTAAAATTGGAATCGCTCGTAATGCTGCTCTGTTCCCTGCATCATCAGTTTCATAGGTCAGAACCACTTCGTCCGTATAGCGTTTCAATAAAATTCCGTGCTGAACGGTAAACGC
>JBKTKK010000281.1:0-3126 GCA_047242405.1 Lachnospiraceae bacterium
ATTAATTAAAGAAGATAATAAAAACCAGTCAGCGTAAGTTGACTGGTTTTTATTTTTTACTATTATTTCGGTATTGAAGTGGGGTACATTCAAAGGTTTGTCGAAACATTTTAATGAAGTTACTCGGATATAGGTAGCCTACTTTTTGGGCAATGTCAGAAATTCTTAAATCAGTTGTACAGAGAAGGTTTGCTGCAACTGACATCCGTAAAGAGGTTGTAAATTCACCAATGGACATATGATAGTAATGGGAAAACCCCGCTTTGAGTTTTTGTGGATGAAGTAGAACCATTTCACTGAGTGTTTCGATTGTCGGTGGATGTTCGATTTGTCGGCTCAAGATGTCATGAGCTTTTTGGATGCTTTGAATATCTTGAGCATTTAAGTGTAGGTAACGATCTGTTCCAATTTGAACTTTTCCATAATCTAATTGATTCGTAAATGTATTATTCGGCGATTCTTCAATTGTTTGAATAATGATGGAAATACATTGTAGAATATAGCTTTCTAATTGTAGTGGATCCAGTGTATTTTTATTAGAAAGAGTCTGCATCGTTTGGATAATAGAAATAACTTCCAGTGGAAGATAATGATACGTATAGTTTTTAACGAATAAATCAAAATCAAGTTCTGTTTTTAGTAATGGTTGGATAATATCAGTAAAATAATCCTCATAAATGGTGATTTCGGCTCCGTGAAAATGTTGACCTGTACTCCATATTTGCTTCCCCTTTAATCCTTGTTCAACGACAAAGAATGAGGAAGGTTTGAATGAAGAAACCGGCTCATTATCTAATTGAAATTCTGTCGTTCCTTTATACACGGTACCAAAACGGACGAGACGTTGTGGATTATTAAATTGAATCGAGAAAGGATGATCAATGGTATAATCGGCAATACCAAAATCGTAGTACCCAGGACGTTCATATAATAGAAAATATCCATTTTTAGGCGTATTAGGATCAGTATAAAGTGTACAGTATTTTTCCGAGTTTGGAAGGAATTTCAATTCAGTTAACACTGTTTCTCGGAATTGTTGTGCAGTTTGAACATAGTTATGCATATAGATGACCTCTTGTTGTTGATATAATATATAAATCTAGATAAGTTTTTTTACATCGTAAAAAATAGGCCTAAGCTATGAGCTTAATCTTCAATTAAGCCACGTAGCGTAGGGAACCCAAGCCCTACCAGCGGTAGATACATTTTCTTCGAAAATGGTAGGTGACCCCCACACTATAGGATGCCTTGGTATAAGTGGTTCATCAAATAAGTCTGATGTAGAGGGGTAAGATATATCTCTGTTCCTATAATAGATTAGTTAATAATTAACTTTAAAATGAGATGACGTATATGTAGAAGTATATCACAGATATTAAGAGAAATTTTAAAAATGTAATTCATAGAATATAAATGTTTTGTGTACTATAATACAGGTGTTAAGGAGGAATGTGGATGGCACTAGGGATCTTATTGATTTTTATGATCATTTTGTTTGTGGTGACGTTGATATGTGTGGCATTATTATGGATAGCAAAGCGTGAACGCTTTAATCAAGTGATGGTATGGCTTTGTTTTTTAATTAGTTGGTATATTGTATATTTATCCGTTAGTTCATTACCAACTAATTATATTATTTCAAAAATGATTGCATGGCTGATTGGTGGAGTAAGTCTTATTGGAATGGGGTGCTTCTTTAAGAAAAAATTATTACTGGCAAAGATTTTTATCACGTTATCGATTAGTTTAGGGATTATCCAATTATTTTTCTTTTAAATATATAAGAAGTGACTTTTGTAAATCAGTTAATCATTTATACAGCGGTAGGAAAACTTCACACGAGTGGAGTTTTTTTATCTATATATAAACCGAAAAGTATTTTACATCTAAGGTAGCAAATAAAAAATACTAATCTATTTTACCTATCAAGACATCCTATAGTTCAGCTAAAAATTTTCTCTCAAGAAAATTTATCTGGACTTATATATTCATTGATACAAAATGCCCTTAATAGAATAGGATAGAAAAGAAGGTCATTAATGAACAGGTAATAACCCAATAGATTAAACTATAGAAGTGTAGCAATATTTTGAAAAAAACAGTAAAGTAACAAAGAAAGAAGTATAGAAGTTATATAGAAATAAGGATTAGTATTTTTTAAGTCATGTGTGGAAGAATAAAAAGTAAGAGGCATTTTATAATATCTCTTATGATTTGTATTTATTCGTTTTTTATCGAAATATGTATAGAGGGAGATAGTTAAAATTATTGTTTAAGAATATATAATGTAAGAAGTTTGAATCATTTAATAAGAATAGGAAATATTTTTGTGAATTTATTTAACAGTGTATTAAGTAATAACTTTGAACTTGTGCCCTACTAGAGGAGGAAACATTCATCTGTACGTATTTAACAGTGCATCAGGTGATAACTTTGAATTAGCCCCACCAGTGGAAGATTTGCTTCACATTGTTCAGCGGTGGGGGCCCCGCCCCATAGCCTACCAGTGGAGGAAAGCTATGACCTTTTTCTGCGAAAAAGTCACATAGCGTAGGGAACCTATTTCCCAGGAAATTGAAAAGCTAGACCGATGGGTCTAGCTAAAAGATATTAGGAGAGGATGAAGTTATTCAAGTTCAAATGATTGACAATCTGTACATTCGACTTGAGTTGGATTTTTTTCATGTGTTCCAACTTTAATTGTCTCTAGTTTGCAGTAGTGTTTATTTTTATTGTTAAATTTACAACTGCTGACATTACATTTGATACTAGGATTTTTATCTAACATACCAAATCCTCCAGACTTAGAAGTTTGTTGTGTGTCACAACAATTATAGTATACGAAGGATAATGTCGAATATGAGTGTAAAAAGTTAACAATTCAGAAAGTTTGAAGAACAAAATAATATCTGTTATAATGAGAATAAATAATTTGAAGTTAAAAGTAATGAGGTGACGTCATGAAAAAGAAGAAGGTTGTGATTGGATCTGGGATTGCCGCAACGGCAACAGTAGCTGCTTTAGGTGCTGCAACTTGGATTATTGGTGGAATGGTCTATGATGGGACCGTTGGAAAGAAACCATCTGTGAAAGCAGAAGATATGAAAGAGTTTTATTCGACGCGAG
>JBKTKK010000282.1:0-3091 GCA_047242405.1 Lachnospiraceae bacterium
GTATATTAGTCTTTTATAACCATTTTTCGCGTAAGAAAGTAACATCTGACCCAACTCCTCTGGAAGTTGAAATGCGTTTGTATGAGCAGGATTTAAATACAACTGTAATTGAAAATAATAGTAGAGGAAATCAGGAAAGGTGATAATAATAGATGTGGTTAATAAAACAGTCAATAGCCGCGATGATAGGGCTTGGCTCTGGTGTTGCAGTTGCAGGCGGTGTCTTTGCCCTAATCACGGTTATCGGTATCATTCCTAGACTGGCAGGAAAAACACATACAGGAAAGTACGTTCGTACTTATGAAACTGCCATTATTACAGGTGGAGTAATCGGAAATTTAATAGATATTTTTCAATACTCAATACCTGCCGGCCCACTTAGCCCAATTTTATTAGGAATATTTGGATTAAGTTGTGGCACTTTTGTTAGTTGCCTCGTAATGTCAATTGCAGAAACGTTAGATGTATTTCCGATTATGGTTCGAAGAAGTCGATTAAAAGTCGGATTACCGTATATCGTTTTAGGGTTTGCATTGGGCAAAGTATTAGGATCATATTTATACTTTTATAAGGGATGGTAAATGAAAGAGGATTTACCAAGTGAAGGAGAATAGTTATGGAGAATACAGAACAAAAAAAACAGGAATATAACGAGTATATCAAACAAGTTACACCAACACACAATCCTTTAATCAATACGGCGAAAGCTTTTGTTGTCGGTGGTCTCGTATGCCTCATCGGTCAATGTCTCATTAACCTGTTTATGAGTTACGGTATGGATCAGAAATCAGCGGGGTCATGGAATCTTATTTGTTTAATTGCATTATCGATTATTCTGACTGGGTTTAATTTATTTTCAAAGCTTGCAAAATTTGCAGGTGCAGGAGTACTTGTTCCAATTACTGGATTTGCAAACTCCGTTGTATCTCCGGCTATCGAGTTTAAAAAAGAAGGCCAGGTCTTTGGTGTAGGATGTAAGATTTTCACAATTGCTGGACCGGTCATTTTATATGGTATCTTTACTTCGTGGGTACTGGGGGTAATCTACTATATCCTCATGATGCTTGGTTTTGTGAAATAATATTAGGAAAGGAAGATATACTGAAATGAAACAAGGAAAAGCAAGTTTACGCTATGAAAATCCACCACGAATTTTAGGAGCATCCTCTATTGTTGGTCAGAAAGAAGGAGAAGGACCGTTAGGTTCATTGTTTGATCGAATCGAAATGGATCCCCAACTGGGAAAAGACTCATGGGAAGAGGCAGAGAGTGAGTTGCAAAAACAAGCCGCAGAGCTGGCAATCGAAAAGGCTGCAATACCAAAAAATCGTGTTCGTTATATATTTGGTGGGGATCTATTGGGACAAAATATCGCCACTTCTTTTGGGTTAATGGATTTAAATATCCCTTTGTATGGATTATATGGTGCCTGTTCTACCATGGGAGAATCGCTGGGGTTAGGATCAATGGTCATGAATGCTGGATATGCAGACTACGTATTATGTGTAACATCGAGCCATTTCGCTAGTGCAGAAAAACAATTTCGTTATCCACTAGAATATGGTAACCAGCGGCCATTATCGGCCTCATGGACGGTGACAGGCTCAGGTGCAGTGGTTTTAGGCAAGGAAGGCGGTATCGCTCAAATAAAAGGAATTACAACCGGTAAAATTGTAGATTATGGTATAAAGGATTCTATGAATATGGGGGCTGCTATGGCTCCGGCTGCGGCGGATACGATATATCGTAACTTTATCGATTTTAGCGTAGATGCATCTTATTATGATAAAATTATTACAGGTGATTTGGGATATATTGGAAAAACAGCGCTTATAGAATGATTAAATCAAAAGGGATTTGACATTTCAAGCCGACATATGGATTGTGGTATTGAGATATTCAATAAGGATGAACAGGATACTCACGCGGGAGGCAGTGGTTGCGCTTGCTCAGCAGTTACATTAAATGCCTATATACTAAAACAGATTGAAAAAGGTGTATGGAGAAAGGTATTATTTGTGCCAACTGGAGCCTTACTTTCAACAGTGAGCTTTAATGAGGGACAATCGGTACCAGGTATCGCTCATGCAGTTATTATTGAACGCTGTAACTAAAATACAAAATTTCATCCTATATAGCGTGGGAAAGGAAGAGAAAAGATGGATTATCTGAAAGCATTCCTAATCGGCGGTCTCATTTGCGCCATTGTTCAAATACTAATGGATAAAACAAAATTAATGCCAGGAAGAATTATGGTACTCTTAGTCGTTGTTGGTGCCATTTTAGGAAGTATTGGTATTTATGAACCCTTTGCCGAATGGGCGGGTGCGGGAGCGACTGTACCACTATTGGGTTTTGGGAATACTTTGTGGAAAGGTGTGAAAGAAGCAATTGACACAGATGGGTTACTTGGATTATTCAAAGGTGGATTTACTTCCAGTGCAGTTGGAATTAGTGCTGCCTTGATTTTTGGATATATTGCCTCCCTAATTTTTAGCCCTAAAATGAAAAATTAATTCACAACCTCCTAAGAACATGCTACAATGTTAGACGGTACAGTCAGATATTGTTTGCATTTTGAGGGAGGTTAATTTATGAAAAAAATAGGGTTTATTGGTCTTGGTATAATGGGAAAATCAATGGCTTATCATTTGTTAAATGCTGGTTATGGTTTAAATGTGTATACCAGAACAAAAGAAAAGGCGGTTGATCTTATAAAAGCTGGTGCAGTTTGGTGTGACTCTGTAAAAGACTGTGTACAGGAAGTAGATGCAGTTATTACGATTGTCGGTTTTCCAAAGGATGTGGAAGAAGTATATTTTGGCGAAGGAGGCATTATTGAAAATGCGAAAAAAGGTACATATGTTATCGATATGACTACGACAAGCCCTAAATTAGCAAAACGAATTTATGATTCTGCGCTCTTAAAAGGGTTATATGCCTTAGATGCGCCTGTTACCGGTGGAGATTTAGGAGCAAAAAATGGTACATTGACAATTATGGTCGGTGGTGAGAAAGAAGCATATGAAGCTTGTCTTCCAATTTTTGAAGCGATGGGGAAAAAGCTAGTCTATGAAGGAAATGCTGGTTC
>JBKTKK010000283.1:0-3088 GCA_047242405.1 Lachnospiraceae bacterium
TTCAGAGACAGGCAAGTAAATCAGTATTTTGATAATTTATGAGGTCAACAACAGGAAATGAAGTAGGTTTTATGAAAAAAAAGTTATTTGTTTGTCTGTTTTTACTTCTTTCTATAATAGATGGCTGCCTATTGTTACAATATATAAATAAGACATCAGCAGTGGACAGTGGCGAGGGATATGTGGAACAAAAACCTATTGTAGACAAGAAAGTTGCATTAACATTTGATGATGGTCCGCATCCCTATTATACAGAAATGTTATTGGATGGATTAAAAGAAAGAGGGGTAAAGGCCACTTTTTTCCTTATTGGAAAAAGTATAGATGGTAATGAGGACATTGTAAAGCGCATGTATGAGGAAGGACATTTAATTGGTAACCACACCTATAACCACGTGGAACTAAATAAGGAAAGCTTCATTAAACAATGTGAAGAAATAACAAAGGCAAATAATAAAATTTTTGAAATTACGGGATATACACCCGAATTTATGCGCCCTCCTTTTGGAGCATGGGATAAAAGGAAGGAATGTGATGTTGAAATGATACCTATTTTATGGAGTATCGATCCTTTGGACTGGAAGGATCAAAATACGAATCTCGTTGTTCAGCGAATTTTAAGTAAGGTAAAAGACGGAAGTATTATTTTATTACATGATATTTATAAAACATCCGTGGAAGCCGCCTTAATTGTCGTAGACAAACTACAGGCGGAAGGATACGAGTTTGTTACAGCTGATGAATTAATTTTAGATTAAAGGCAATAGAATCTTAATAATTGATTGGTAGACAGTCTCCGAGTCTGTGCTATAATAAAAGCAGAGTGAGAAGGTAATCTTGAAATTATTGTTTAGCAGATAGGAGATAAGATGGATTTATTTGAATATATGCGTGAAACGAATATGGAAAAAGAATCGCCATTGGCTTCACGCTTACGTCCGACTTCGCTAGATGAGATAGTAGGGCAAAAACATATTTTAGGAAAAGATAAGTTATTATATCGTGCTATAAAAGCAGATAAGTTAAGTTCAGTCATATTCTATGGTCCACCAGGAACCGGAAAAACAACATTAGCGAAGGTAATAGCAAAGACTACGAGTGCAAATTTTAGGCAGATTAATGCTACGGTTGCTGGTAAGAAAGATATGGAAGAGGTAGTAAATGAAGCCAAGAATTCATTGGGTATGTACAATAGGAAGATGATATTATTTGTGGATGAGATACACCGTTTTAACAAAGGACAGCAAGATTATCTGCTTCCTTTTGTTGAGGACGGAACCATAATTTTAATTGGAGCAACGACTGAAAATCCGTATTTTGAAGTGAACGGAGCTTTAATTTCACGTTCTATCGTATTTGAGCTAAAGCCATTGGATAAAAATGATGTACGAGAATTGTTGCTACGTGCTATAAATAATAAAGAAAAAGGAATGGGTAGTTATGATGCAGTCATTGAGGATGATGCCTTAGAATTCCTTAGTGATATATCCAATGGTGATGCAAGATCTGCATTAAATGCACTTGAATTGGGAATTCTAACTACTAATCGGCAAGAGGATGGCAAGATTCATATAACTTTGGATGTGGCCAGTGAATGCATCCAAAAACGAGTCATACGATACGATAAAGCAGGGGACAATCACTATGATACAATTAGCGCATTTATAAAAAGTATGCGAGGCTCGGATCCTGATGCGGCGGTATATTATTTGGCCCGTATGTTATATGCGGGGGAAGATGTTAAATTCATTGCGAGAAGAATCATGATTTGCGCAGCAGAAGATGTTGGGTCTGCCGATCCACAGGCACTTGTTGTAGCAGTAGCAGCGGCACAGGCTGTGGAACGATTAGGAATGCCGGAAGCAAGAATTGTCTTATCGCAAGCAGTAACTTATGTAGCAACCGCACCGAAAAGTAATGCTGCGTGTGTTGCCATTGATGAAGCCTTGGAGTGGGTTGCCAAAGATAAGACTGCTCCAGTTCCAGCACATTTAATGGATGCACATTATAAAAGTTCTGCAAAACTAGGACATGGAATTGGATACAAGTATGCACATGATTACCCCAATCATTATGTAAAGCAGCAGTATTTACCGGATGGTATGGAAAATTGTGTATTTTATAGACCGTCACAAAATGGGTACGAGCAACATATTATCCAACATATGGATTTTTTAAAAAACAGTACCAGTTCTGGAAAAGGAGCGTATAGTGATGAAGACAGGGAATATATCGAATAAACTTCTAGTAATTTCGTTTGATGCAGTAGGAACAGTTGATATGGGATATTTAAAAGTTTTACCAAATTTTAAAGAATTTTTAAAGACGGCATCGGGATGCGATCATGTTATGAGTGTTTATCCAACGTTAACTTATCCTGCCCATACTTCTATCGTTACGGGAAAACTACCGAAAAACCATGGAATCGTAAACAATCTAAGAATACAACCAAAGAGGACGACCCCTGACTGGTTTTGGCAAAGAAAATTTGTAAAGGGGCCCACCGTCTATGACCTAGCGGTCAAAAAGGGGATGAAGGTTGCAGCTCTACTATGGCCAGTTACAGCGAAATCAAAAATACAATATAATTTACCGGAAGTATTACCAAATCGTCCTTGGCAAAATCAAGTATTGGTAAGTCTCCTAAATGGAAGTCCAGTTTATGAAGCAATACTAAACCAAAAGTTTGGTGCATTAAGAGAGGGAGTTAAGCAACCTCAACTAGATAATTTTGTGCAAGCGTCGTTACTCTATACACTGCGGAAATATCAACCAGATGTAACCTTTGTCCATTTTACAGACGTGGATACGAATCGTCATCATTACGGTATGTATGGGGAAAAAATCAGTGCAGCTCTGGATCGTCATGATGAAAGGCTAGGTGAGATTATCCGTGTTTTAAAGGAAACTGGACAGTATGATAATACGAATATAATTATTTTAGGAGATCATTGTCAAATTGCGACGGAACATATTGTATATCCAAATTATATTTTCCGAAGAAAAAAATACTTTACCTTAAAAAAAGGAAGAATAAAGTCATGGGAAGTATTAGCAATGAATTGTGACGGTTCCTGTTATATATATT
>JBKTKK010000284.1:0-3082 GCA_047242405.1 Lachnospiraceae bacterium
CTTGAGCACTGACAGTAACCAAGTATGTAGCATCTCCCTGCGGGTACTGGGATCCTCCAGTAGAAACCTGTTCGTATACCGTCGGCTCATTTTGGAATTTTACTTTTGTCATGTTGTTGGAAAGCTTATCTCCCGTGTATACATAGACACGATAAATCCCCTCTGGCAAGTCCATTTTAAAGGTATATGGGGTACCTCCAGGACTATATACATAGTCTCTAAAATAATTTCCTCCACTTGCTGTTTCGTAGGAATTTATTATGCGGTCAAAACCAACGCTCTGATTTGCCCCGATAAAGTTTTCACCATATAGCATTGTACCAAGACCTTGCAAATACCCATCATTGACTGGAGAAGATGTTGTTCCAAAGTCCATTTTTACATTCGTTACCGGTTCAACGTCATCAATTTTTACAAGTCCATCCAATGCACCTTGCATTGCCTTTTCCGCTGCTTTTACTTCCTGAACCGTTGGTGCCTCAGCATTTAAGACTTCCTCTGCAAGATTTAACGCTTCCTGTAATACACTCCAGCTATCCTTTGAATAATCGTTTTCTGATAAAAGCTTCGCTTGTCCAACAAGATTACTTAATTTTGTTGTGTCTCCAATGGCAATCGTTGCTTTATCAATCTTATCAAACCGCATTGCATTTAAACGCCCTTTAAACGTAATGGTTAGATGCGTTGGTTCCGTAAAATTCAAAACATTTGTACTTTCTCCAATTACGCCGCTTTCTGTCTTTGTATCAATGGAAAGTAACTCAGTATCCCCGTCTTTAATCGTTATACTTCCTTTATTTGAAGCGATTAAATCCCCAAATAGGAAATTAAATACATAATCGCCTGCTGCTGGGATATCAAGGACAAAGGTTGCATCCATTACAAAATCACCGGTTAAGGAATCTCCCCCGCGATCACGACCTGCACTTGTTTTACTTTCAAAACCATATCCTTGTTCCTTGCTATAAAGGGAGGAATCAAGATCGGCTGCTAAAGTGAGGTAACCTGCTGTATCACGAATTCCTTGTGCCTTTACACCAAAGTCAAAAAACAAGGAATAGGGTGAATCAAGTCCGTCAACACCCACTCCCTCTAAAAGAAAGTCGATATTCGCAATTGCGTCTGTAACAATTGTTAATGTTTCATCTAAACTACTTACGCTATTACAGATTTCCTGCATAGTAGCAACTACTTAATTGTAAGAGGATGCGGTATATAAACTAGCATCAAGATCTGCAACTGTTTGGAACAAATTTTTACATTCTGTAAAATCTGCAATTGGCATCCCAGAAACTTCCATTAAGGCATTCTTCCAATTAATCATTTTTTCCACTATACTTACATCAAACGCATTATCTACTATTATAGAAAGTTTTGCATTTAAAACTCCTGTCACATCAACCAACGTTTCCCAAGATGATTGGTTATATGTTTTGGAGTAATCGGCATTTGGAAGACTTGGTAAGGTAGCCTTATCCTCATCGTCCCCTTGCTCCACTGTCGCAGTTTCTGTTTGGTTATTTATTAAGCTGTCATGATCTTTATTGGTAACTGGAACGTACTCCCAATCAGTATCACTCGCAAAATAAAAACTTGTATAAGATGGTTGATTGTAACCGGTTTGTTGTGTTGCAACAGCAGCCCGATATTGAGGATCCTGCATCAGTGTATATAATTTATGATTTGTTACCTCATTACTGGAATAAATACGTAAGCCAGAGTTATCCGTTGTTCGTACAATTAATTCCTCTCTCCAGTCTCCAAAAACGTCTGCAACCAATCCGGCATTTCCTTTTGTACCATTATTGGATGAAGTACCCGAAGCATCAAGCAGTGTCGTCTTACTTCCTTCAATATTGGCTACGATATTCCCAGTGTAGATTTGAGTCGTCATATCCGCAGCCCAGCGAATACTTTGATTGGTACCTAACGTATCGCTTGTAAACGTTTGACCATTGGCCGTCTTTGTTTCAGCTCCCCAAGTTTCCAATCCTCGAATGCCTGGCAAAATATCTCCAACCATACAACGGCCTGTATCTTTTCCAGTATAAATGCCAAAGATCGGTTCATTCGTCTCTGCATCACGAAGTGCAGTACCGAAAGGAGCATAAGCACCGCCTTCAAAACAAGAAAATATTTCAAGACCTGGACGATCTGGATCAATATCTGTTACGTGCACTGCGTCCCCATGCCCATATTTGGCTATCGTGCCATCTGGTAAGGCTGCTTTTCCACTACTATATAAAGTACCATCATTATCTACAATGGCACCTCCATATACGATTTCCTGGCATCCATCTCCATCGACATCTGCGGAAACCATATGATGATCACCTTGACCAGAGAAAGCGCCGTTAACGGGATCATTTCCATCAAATCCGTGGGGACCATCATTAAATGGATTTGTCATTTCTGTCCACCCACTATCAATATCCCAATACTTCTCTAATTTTCCTTCCTTCGTTAATGTATAGGCTGTAATGGTAGAACGAGTATAATAACCACGGGCCATAATAAGATAAGGATGCTCTCCATCCAAATAGGCCATACCTGACAAAAAGCGATCGCAACGGTTACCAGGCTCTATTGCGTTCATGGCATAATCTCCCCATAGCATTCCATCATCTTCTCGGGAAAAATTCATTGGTTGGGTATCCATCTCATTACCCGTAGCCCCTTCAAATACTGAAACATATTCTGGTCCTGTAATAACAAAGCCTTCATAACTGCGCAAATTATTTTTCGTGGCATGTCTAGATGGTGCATATACATCAAGAAAATAATCCACTAATTTTTCCGCATCCTCTTTCGAATAAGGTCCATCTTTTCCAACGATTTGGTCTTCTTCCTCTACGCCCCAAAGAGTCTCCAAATTTTTGCCCCAATTTCTTTTTGCTAACTTCATATCTTCCGTGTCATTGGCCCATACATTCCAATCCATAAAGACGTTGGTTAAATATGCTTCATATTGTTTGGCATCAAAAACGTAATTATCTTCATTTGTCACGCCATCTAATAAATCATCCTCTGGAATGGTAATATAAGTTTCTGTGGCGATATCGTTTTGATTGTTGTTATGAAA
>JBKTKK010000285.1:0-3067 GCA_047242405.1 Lachnospiraceae bacterium
CATTATCCTCAAAATATATAGTAGAAATTTAATTTATTCTATACTAGGGCGTGATAGCTGCCTGTTCTATTTTTGGATAAAAGCAAAGGTGTTATTGTAATTCTAGTAATTTTTCAGATATCTTCTGTGTTAATTCGCTTTGCTGTGTTGCGGTTAGTGTTCTTGATGTTCTTATTACAATACTTCCCAGTATGTTATGGGAACCAGAATCTAACATCCCCGCTCCATCAAATGCAGAAAGATAAGTATTTCGTTTCTCTGCTTCTTCAATAGTAGGATATACCTCAATACATCCGCCGCAATCGGTGCCTTTTTCGACAATATCATTACCAAAAACTTCATCCTGGTTTATTAATGAACTAGAAAAATATATGCAAGCAGTATATCCACCAGCCTTGTTCAGATTACCGTTGGGGTCATGGTCTTCAGTAACTGCCTGCACACCGGAAATACCTTCTACATCCGCTATTCTTTGAATAACAAAACTTTCTGTAGGTGCTGTGATCTGTCGCATCTGCAAGATACTGTTTTCCAGTGCTGATTGTTTTTCTTTTATAGCATCAATAAATGAACTGTAATCAATAGGCTCTTTTAACATTTTGGTAGCGGATATAATGTCCGATGTTTTACTCGGAAGCTCAGGAACTGTTCTTTTAGCATTTTCTGCATCTGCTATTGAGACTTTGAGTTCGGACATGGTATTTTCATCATAAGGCTTATTTGTTTCATCCATTAGGGATTGTGCATCAGCTATGACGGAGTCTAATTCTGCATTCTTTACTTCCAAAGTCTCTGTGGCAGTATTGAAACCGTTCACAGCTTCGTCATGCGGTTTCTTTACCTGAAAGTACCAAATACAAACGCTGACACTGGCGATGACAATAATAGTGAAAACGATACCTATAATAGCATTTTTACTTTTCTTTTTTGTTTCTTCCATAGTTTTCCTCTTTTTCCCCGTACCTTAACACCACTTTACTCTATATAAACGCTGTAGCGGTTATATCTTAAAGAACATATTTTCCTAAGATTCTTCCGATTTCAACAATATCACTGGATCCAGTAAATCTTTAATGTCCATAAGTATCAATCCTTTTTATACTTTTTAGGTGTGTACTTTTCTTTGTTTTTCTGTTTTGCCATTTCCATTCCAATTTTCATAGCGGAAAGAATAGATTCTATTGCTTCTGGAGAGGCTGGATCACCATCAAACATTAAACCATCTTGCTTCAGAAGTGCTTCTGTATCACTTAAAATAGCTTCTATTTGTTTGGAATCTCTTTTTGTGAGAGAGGATTTATCGGTAACGATTTGAGTTTCTGGTTCTTTTCCTGTTGTTAAATAATTTACTGACACACCGAAATAGTCAGCTATTTTTTGTAATCTTTCCAACGTTGTGTTGCCAGTTCTAAGTTTTCCTATGGAACCACGGCCAAACCCTAATTCTCTTTCTAGTGCTGTAATAGCCAGATTCCGTTTTTTGCATAATTCTGAAATTACATCATACGTCGTCATAATTGTCCCTTTCTAAAAACGTAGAAAAAAAATCTACATAAAGTATTGATAACGTAGAAAAAAGTCGATATAATACAGCTATAAGGTAGAAAAACTTCTACGACATTGCTGAATAAATAAGAAAAATTCTACATCGTTTGTGGTTATTCTGATTATAGAATATTTTCTATATAAAGTCAACAGAAATAGAAGATTTTCTCTTTATAAATAACAACTGCATGTATGTACGGAAAAAAGGATTCCCCGTAACTATCGTTGGATGATAATTACGGGGAGAGACTATTACATATCGTGGTCTTCTAGAAATCTAACAATTTCAAAAATGCACACAATACATTCTAGAATTATTTGGATTAATTTCCTTAAGTCTCACCTCTTTTTGCGGAGGTATCCTTAAGATTGTTACTCCTCGGCAACTCCTTCCTATAATTTCAAGCCCTAATTCATTGATTTTTGGGCTTTTTTCTTTAAATGTTTACCTCAAAACAAGGGCTTAAAGTGTAGAACAATCATTGTATCCTGTACTGAATAGTTGAAAATGGGTACACTTAATAAAACATCCTTTTGTTTGCTTTATAAAGGCTATAATCCCTCTGTTCAACTATGATGTTGAACCTTCCGTGTCTAATGGTATCTTGTACCAACTTCCTTCGTCCCACCTGTTCATACACTGGGTGCCAACTAAGCTTTCTAACAGGGTCATGCCCTACGGAGCGAACTACCGTCAGCTACAGCTCTTGTTTGTATTTGATTCTTACCGACCTACTGCTTTCTTCAAGAAAACTGATTTTCAGTGGACGCTCTCTTTTGTTTCATCGGTTGGTCTTGTTGGTGATGCAGTGCATTTCACACTCCATCCGGGTTTCCTATCCAGAACCCTGCCCGATTTCAGATACTTTCTGCAATCCGGCAAGGCTCTGGAATATATGATTCAGTCTTGTTCTTATGCCACCTGTACTGACTGTTCGTTTGGTCTTACTATATCTCTCAACATTTTCTTCGGATCATATGTCATCCCTTTTGTCAGGATTGCAAAAATCACCCTCAGTATCTTACAGGCAATCACTATCAACGACTGCAACTTTTTTAGCGGATTGTCTTTTCGGGTTGTGTAATACGCATGTAATTCTTTAAATTCATCAGCATGTGCCACTGCTGACTTTGCCCCCCTGAAACAGCCAATATCTAAGCCGTTTACGCCCTCTATGGCTAATCTTAGTTTCGCCCTTGTGTTGCACAGCAAATTGTAGGAACGGGAAATATACAATTCAAAACAAATAGAAACGTTACATTGTCTGCAGAAGAATATAACAGTCCTGTTACGTATGAGTGTTATGGAGAGGTAATCGTGAAATAAGGAGACAGAAATGACAGATACAGTGATAGTAGCAATTATATCTCTGCTTGGCACTTTGCTTGGAAGTTTCGGGGGAACGCAGCTTGTAAAGTACCGGATAGAGCAATTAGAAAAGAAGGTAGAGAAGCACAACTCTATTGTAGTGTCTGCTGATTAAGCAGCTATCTGTAACTTCCAACTCTTACATCTGTTCCG
>JBKTKK010000286.1:0-3046 GCA_047242405.1 Lachnospiraceae bacterium
CTTTATAGCCGCAAGACTTATATAGCCGAGATAGCTTTTCTATTTTATCTTCATCAACTAAGTCTGCCTTATTAAAACAAATATGTGTCGTAACATGCTGCCTTTCCATCATAATAAGAAAGCGATCCAACAAATTTAAATTTGGCTCTGGATCCATTGCTGCAAATAGTACCAATGCCTGATCCACATTTGCAACAGCAGGACGAATAAGCGCATTTTTCCGTTTCATAATTTCCACAATATTGCCTTTTTGATGCTCCTCATCGACAATGGCTATTTCTACGTTATCGCCAACTAATGGCTTAATTTTTTGATTTCGAAATGCACCCTTTGCCTTACATTCATAAATAATTCCCTCTGATGTATGCACGTAATAAAAACCGGCAATTCCCTTAATAATTTTTCCCTGCATGCAATCCCTCTAATAGAATATAGGATAAGGAGCCAATGGCCTTTGGCACACCAGCCCCTTACTCATTTTATTGTTTATCTTGTCCGTTAGTTGTCGCTTCCGTAGTCGCTTCTGTTGTTTGGGTTGGGGAAGTCTCTGTTTCCGTTGGTCCCTTACTTACAAGAATCCATACGTAAGTACCCTTTACAAGGGATTTCGACGTATCGTATTCGAAACCTAGAGCTGTTCCCTTTGCTTCATTGCTGTCTTTTTCTGAAGTTCCAACAACAACAAGACCAAGTTTCTCTAATTCTTTCTTTGCATTTTCGTAAGTCGTTGGGAAAATGCTTGAAGGTACTGTTATAATTTCTTCTTGCTTTCCTTTGCTTACTGTAATGGTTACCGTACCACCTGCAAATAGCGGTGTACCGCTAGATGGGCTCTGATCTATAACCGTACCAGCATCCTTGTCACTCTCTACTTCATTAACAACAGCTACTAGATTTAATTTTGCAATTTCACTTAAAGCCGCATCCTTTTTCAGTCCAATAAGAGATGGAACTGCTATTGGAGCTGGTCCCTTACTTATTACAATATCAACTGTGCTTCCTGCCTTAACTTCCGTATTGGCGTTGCTCGATTGACTCATAACAAGCCCTACTTCGACATCATCGCTATAGGCCTCTGTCGTACTTCCAAGAACTAAATTTGCCTCCGTTAACATTGTCTTTGCATTGCTTACCGTTAAATGCATTAAATCAGGTACTTTTACAAATTCTGGACCAGCACTTACATAAACCGTTAACTTATCCCCCTTCGCAAGATAACCACTACTTGGATCTAACCGTAAAATAACACCCTTTGTAATGGATTCATTGGATTCTTCTACATAGGTAACATCCAAACCATAGGGTGCTACTTTGTATTCGAATAATTTTCTTTGCATGTTGATATAATCATCGGTTATATGGAACTTTGAACTTCCACTACTAATATAAATCTTCACTCTCGTGTTTTTCTTTACAATATCTCCGGCATCATATTCAGCCTGGCATACTAAACCTGCTTCATATTCATCGGATTCAATATAGTCAACAACTTCATAACCTAAACTTGCATCGTTTAAAGTATCCTGTGCATCTTCTTTGCTCATACCTACGATATCTGGCATGCGGGTTTCATCCGCTGCCAATGATTCTGAAGAATCAATTGTTGTCGTATTGTTCGGATTATTCTTGCCTCCAAAATTAAACCAACCCGCTAAGCTACCTACTACATATATCATAAGCGCTACTAAAATGACTGCTACGCCGATACCGATGCCTAAAAGCACTTTATCAAATGTAGTGCTTTTTTCTTCTTCATATTCCTCGTCTTCGTCTTCATAACCGTCATCATCGTCATAATCATCATAATCGTAATCGTCATCAAGTAAATCTTCTTCATCGGAATCAACTTGCTTTTCATCAATAACATTATCCGGTATCTCGATGCTACTTGTTTCTCTACGAATTTTATTCATATCAGAATCGCTTATTAATACGGTTGGATTGCCATTCGTTTCTGGCACCGTTTTGACAAAACTTGCTTCTGGCATAACAATTGCCTTTTTCAAGTCTACAATTAGTTCACTTACCGTTAAATAACGACGTTCTGGCTTCTTTTGGGTACACTTAAATATAATCTGTTCCAATGCTAGAGGGATAGATGGTTCGTATTGGCTTGGTGGAATCATTGCATCATTTATATGTGCAATTGCTACCGCTACAGTATTATCTCCATCAAAGGGCACCTTGCCTGTTACCATTTCATATAAAGTAATACCGAGGGAATAAATATCACTGCGTTCATCACAATAACCGCCTCTGGCTTGTTCTGGTGATAAATAATGAACAGAGCCCATCGCATTTTGGTTAATGGTATATTCGGATATTGCTTTTGCAATTCCAAAATCAGTTACCTTTACTTTTCCATCTTTTGATATAATAATATTTTGTGGTTTTATATCGCGATGTACAATATGCTGCTCGTGTGCAGCACCCAAACCTTGTGCCACCTGAATAGCAATTCCAATTGATTCGCGAATTTCTAATTTTCCTTTTTTGGCAATATAATCTTTTAAAGTAATCCCTTCCACTAATTCCATAACAATGTAGTGTAGATCTCCCTCTTCTCCTACGTCGTAAATCCCTACAATATTATTATGTGTAAGGCATGCAGCTGACTGCGCCTCAATGCGGAACTTTGTAACAAAGTTCTTATCTTCGCTATATTCATCTTTCAGTACTTTAATCGCTACATAACGGTTTAATTTATGACATTTTGCTTTGTATACATCAGCCATACCGCCGGAGCCAATTTTTTCTAAAATTTCGTATCTATCTCCAAGGAACATTCCTATTCGTATCATGGTTTCACCTCTTACTCGGATCGACAAGTACAACTGCGATATTATCCCTGCCGCCATTTCTATTTGCTAAATGTATCAGTTCTTTTACCTGATTTTCCAAACCTTCATTTTTTTGTATTATATCCAATATTTCTTCATCTTCAACCATATTGGTCAAACCGTCAGAACAGAGTAGAATTTTTTCGCTTCCTGTTAACGGTATTTCAAAGAAATCCGGGATTACGGACTCTGTACCACCGATTGCT
>JBKTKK010000287.1:0-3046 GCA_047242405.1 Lachnospiraceae bacterium
CATCATTTCCAAACATAATTCCCGTCAGATATAATAATAGGGAACTTATTATAAAGAAATAAAAAATAATATTATCAATATAAGTTCCAATTTTTCTTTTATCCATAAGAAAACAGCCTATTATACCAAAAGAAATAAAATAAGATAAACAAAACACGATATATTCACTTAATATTCCAGCTATAACAATTACGAATAACCGCAATAAATATAAGATCGCTGCATTATCTAAGTTTTCTTTCTGTACATCCCCCTTAAATGATTGATTACAAAATAAACCTTTTTCAATCTTATGTACGATAGCTTTAATCGTCACAACAATCTCCTTTAGCTAAAATCCCCAACTATTTGCAGCTAATTCATCTGCACCTTTATAACTGGATTATACCATACAGGCAGTATTTTATCTACACTTTTTTCTTTTATCTGTTATTTTTCGCCATTCCCCCACAGAAATTGATTGTCTGTCATTTTATTGTTATCGTATTTTGACAAAAAAATTTCAATGTTGGTTGCACCATAATCAGAAAATGGTATAATACAACATAGAATACGCCATAAAATGGCTATATGGAGGACATTATGAGTGGACGAAATCTCACATTGCTTACAGACCTTTATGAATTAACAATGATGCAAGGATATTTTATGGAAGGGAACAATCAAACCGTTGTTTTTGATGCCTTTTATCGAACAAATCCATGTGGTAATGGTTACGCCATCGCGGCCGGTCTAGATCAGGTAATTGACTATATTAAAAATTTATCCTTTAACTATGAGGATATTACATATCTTCGAAGTACCGGACTATTTAACGAAGAATTCCTTGACTATTTAAGAAGCTTTCATTTTACTGGTAATATATATGCCATACCAGAAGGAACGATCGTCTTTCCAAGAGAACCGCTCCTAAAGGTCGTTGCGCCAATTATGGAAGGACAATTAATAGAAACAGCTTTACTTAATATAATAAACCATCAGAGTCTAATTGCTACGAAAACTGCCCGTGTTGTATATGCAGCCCAAGGTGATGGAGTAATGGAATTTGGGTTAAGACGTGCGCAGGGGCCTGATGCTGGTATTTATGGTGCTCGCGCCGCAATGATTGCAGGATGTATCGCTACATCCAATGTATTAGCTGGACAGATGTTTCAAGTGCCAGTAAAGGGAACCCATGCCCATAGTTGGATCATGAGCTTTAAAGATGAAATAACCGCATTTCGTACTTATGCAAAACTTTATCCAAATGCATGCATCCTACTTGTTGATACGTATGATACCCTTCGTTCTGGGGTTCCCAACGCAATCCAAGTATTCAAAGAAATGAGAGAAGCCGGAATTCCATTAACCTTTTATGGAATTCGATTTGATAGTGGAGATTTAGCATATTTGTCAAAAAAGGCAAAAAAGATGCTCGACGAAGCAGGATTCTCAGATGCCGTTATCTCTGCATCCAGCGATCTTGACGAATACTTAATTGATAGTTTGAAAACGCAAGGTGCCGCTATTAACTCCTGGGGAGTTGGAACGAACATGATCACCTCAAGAGACTGTCCTTCCTTTGGCGGAGTATATAAATTAGCGGCAATGGAGGATATGGAATCGGGAGAATTTATTCCCAAAATTAAAATTTCCGAAAATACGGAAAAAGTAACAAACCCAGGTAATAAAACGGTATATCGCATATATGACAAAGAAAATCATAAAATAATAGCAGATTTAATCTGTCTTGCCGAAGAACAGTTTAACGAATCAGATCCTATGATGTTATTTGATCCAATTGACACATGGAAAAAAACATATTTAGAACCTGACACTTATACGATGAGAGAATTACTTGTGCCAATTTTTATAAACGGGCAATGTGTCTATGAATCTCCAAATGTTATGGCAATTCGAGATTATTGTAAAGAAGAACTTGAAACTTTATGGCCGGAAACAAGACGTCTCGTGAATCCCCATGAAGTTTATGTGGACCTATCACAGAAACTGTTCCAATTAAAGAACCACTTGTTAGACGAAGTAAATAATAATAAACATAGAAAGTAGGAGTCAGATATGGCAGTCAATCGCGACAGATATTCTGGTATATTGCTACACCCCACCTCATTTCCATCCCCCTATGGAATTGGTGATTTTGGTAAAAGTGCTTATGAATTCATAGACTTTTTAGTGCAATCCGGGCAAAGTCTGTGGCAGATTCTGCCTCTCGGACCCACTGGCTTTGGGGATTCTCCCTACCAGTCCTTTTCAGCCTTTGCCGGTCAACCATTATTGATAAGTCCAGATTACCTTTTGAATATGGGACTCTTGACAAACGAGGACTTATCTCTTGTCCCTCCTTGTCTTGATGCAAAGGTAGATTATGGGGTTATTATTCCAATTAAGCATCAACTATTAAAGCAGGCACACAAACATTTTACACAATGCAACGATGAACGTTTAAAAGATGCATACGCTACTTTCTGTCGAAACGAAAAATATTGGCTGAATGATTACGCACTTTTTATGGCTGGAAAAGATTATCACAATGGACGTTCTTGGCTAACTTGGGAAGATAGCCTCCGCGATCCAGATGAAGATAAAAAAAATGAGTGGACAGTGAAATTAGGCCAGAATGTTGATTACTACAAGTTCATTCAATTTATTTTCTTTTATCAATGGGAAAAATTAAAAGATTACGCTACAAAACGTGGAATTAAAATCATTGGAGACATCCCTATTTTTGTCTCTTTGGATAGTGCCGACGTCTGGGCAAATCGTCAACTATTTCAGCTCGATTCTTTTGGATATCCCACCGCTGTGTCAGGTGTTCCGCCAGATTATTTTAGTGAAACCGGACAATTATGGGGTAATCCTCTTTATAATTGGGAATACCATAAGAAAACAGGATTTGCATGGTGGTTAAAAAGAATTGCAAACCAGCTTCACATGACAGATTTCTTTCGCATTGATCATTTTCGTGGTTTTGAAGCCTATTATGCAATTCCTTTCGGTGATAAAACAGCAGAAAATGGACGATGGGAAAAAGGACCCGGTGCTACCT
>JBKTKK010000288.1:0-2345 GCA_047242405.1 Lachnospiraceae bacterium
GTATATAAGTAAACATCAACAAGACTTAAATACTTGGAAAACCTTATTAAAAACAATTGTATTCGTTTCGATTCCCCTTGTACTCGTACTTACCCAACCAAATTTATCTACAACAATTATTACATTTTTAATGTTCTGTTGTATCCTTTTCATTGGTGGGCTTAGCATGAAAATTATAAGGACTGTATTTGCCATTACAGTACCCCTCGCTTCCTTCGCTCTTGTATACATACAAATGCCAGGCCAAAAGCTTCTAAAAGATTATCAAGCGAAACGTATATTGGGATTTCTAAATCCTCAGAAATATGAAGCAATCAATTATCAACAACAAAATTCGATGCAGGCAATAAGCTATGGACAGTTAAATGGACAAATAGGAAGGGGGACCTATTCGGTAAGTGAAGCCGGATTTTTACCCGAATCCCATACAGACTTTATTTTTTCTATTGTTGGACAAGAGTTGGGTTTTGTCGGTTGTACAGCCGTCATTGTATTATTCCTTGTCCTACTTTACCAATGTTTACACAATGCAAATCGAGCGATTGATTTACAGGGAAGGCTCATTTGCTGTGGTGTTGCTTCCTTAATTGGAATTCAAACATTATTAAACATGGGTGTAACTACAGGTCTTATGCCAAACACGGGTGTAACACTACCATTTGTAAGTTATGGTTTAACATCTTTATGGAGTATGCTTTGTGGAATTGGTTTCGTTCTAAATGTTGGTTTAAGGGGTAGGAATCGGTATTAACTTAAAAAGAAGACAGGATTCCTACGCATTGTGTATAATCTCATAGAAAAAAAAGTGACATGGGCAGTTGGTATTTAAGCCCATGTCACTTTTTCTTTCTAATTCCTTTTCTCATCAATCCTTAAAAATCTTCTGAACCAAATTTATTATTATTATAATCTTCGTAAGCCGCCTGTATTTCTTCCATTGTATTCATAACAAAGGGTCCATAGGAGGCGATCGGTTCGTTAATTGGTTCTCCGCTTAAAACGATAAACAATGCCTCTTTTGTTACTGCCTCAATTAAAACCTTACCTTCAACGTTATCAAATAATAAAAAATCGTTTTCTTTGCTTATTTGACTTTCATTTATTTTCACCTTACCTTTTAATACAAGTATCCCCATATTATAGTCACTCGGTTCCTTTAACTCGACCACTCCATAGTTGTTCAAACGCACGTTATACAAATTTAAGTTCGTAAATGTACGAGCTGGTCCCTTAACGCCATTCACTTCACCTGCAATGATACTTATTTCTCCCTGGTTATTTTCTAATTTGATTAGCCCCATATCTTGTTTTAATAATGTTTGATATTTCGGCTCCGACATTTTTTTCTCTTTTGGTAAATTGACCCAAAGCTGTATCATGTGAAGAACGCCGCCATTTTTGTTAAAATTCTTTTCATGATACTCCTTGTGTAAGATACCAGATGCAGCCGTCATCCACTGCACGTCTCCCGGTCCTATAATCCCGTGATTCCCTTTATTGTCATGATGTTCAACCATTCCTTCATAGGCAATTGTCACTGTCTCAAATCCACGGTGAGGGTGTGCCCCCACACCGCGAACATGGGTGCTCGGTGGATAATAATGAGGTTCATTGTAGTCAAGTAACAAATACGGTGATAACCGTTTCATATCATTAACTCCTACTGGCAAGTATTGTGAAACTCTAAATCCATCTCCTACCATATGCGGCTTAGGTCCCTGAAAAACCTTTTCGATTGTTCTATATTTGTTCATTTCAATTTCCTTTCTTCCAGAAACTATCACTAATTAGTGATATTGTTTTATAGTTTTACTATGTTCGGAATTTTTTAAGAATTGACTTAAGGGTATTTTTTTCATCATCCGTTAAAACTTGAAAAATACTCTTTATATTTTCAATGTGATCTGGAAACATATCTTCAATAATTTTTTTTCCTGCATCTGTCAAAGAAATAAGAAAGGAGCGCCGATCTTCTGGATCTTGCATCCTTTTAATTAAACCATCCTTTTCTAAATTTTTAATAACGACTGTTATATTTCCAGATGTTGTTAATACTTTTTCTATCAACTCACCTACTCTTAAATCGCCTTTATTATATAAAGCTTCTAAAACACCAAATTGGGCCGGGGTTAAACCCGTCTGCTTTATGGTCCTAAATTCCCTTTTATGGATTTCATGTTCTGCTCTCGTAAAAACAATTAAAGTAGTTAAATCTAACTCATTTTCTTTTATTAACTCTTTTATATTTTCCATAGCCTTAATATATCACTAATTAGTGATATTGTCAAGTTGGGCCACAACTTTTAAAATGAATATAGGAATCGCACGTAACCTAGCATAAAGGT
>JBKTKK010000288.1:2355-3026 GCA_047242405.1 Lachnospiraceae bacterium
TCATTCGATGCAAGTAAGATAAGGCTTTCCTTGTATCTGTAAAAAACTACCTTCCGGTTATAACAACTGAATATGATATGCTGTCGTTTGTGGCGGTATACTCGCTGTTTGAAAATTGGCATGGGTGATTCGAACCATTTGCCCAGGGCGTAGAGAACGAAGACTAACAGGATTTCCATTTCTGTCGCTAATAACAGTCGAACGCGGGACGATAAATCTCATTTGTGTATTGATATTATTGGGGAATCCAGTATAGAGAACATTGTTATTGGCATCCACACTTGCAATTCGATCTGTAGTAACACTTACGGATGATTGTCTCTCCCTTCGAGCAATCACTAAAAATGCATTTGCCTGCCGAGGATTACTTCGGGTCATAAAAGGAGAAAAAATAGCATCCAGCCACATACCTTTTCGAATATCACATAGTCGCATCCGTGAACCAGATGTATTTAAAATAACGGTATTTCTACTTATATTAAGTCTTAAAAGCTCAATAAAGGTCATTGCATTCGGTCCTGGAACGGCATAAGATATTAATATATTTCCTGTCGAACAATTGTTAGTGAAAACATCTTCTACAAGGGCATTGTCTACACGCATAACGTTACCCTGTCGTGAAATTGTACCTCTGTTATCGCTCATACTTACCTCTAATATTATTATTATGT
>JBKTKK010000289.1:0-1419 GCA_047242405.1 Lachnospiraceae bacterium
CCATTGCAGGTCGATTTAAGAATTTACCCGTATCAAATATATTATAAATTTCCTCATTTTTCAATAGTCCATCCGCGTGAATTCCGGCTCTTGTAACATTAAAGTTCTTTCCTACAAATGGCGTACGTTCTGGAATATGTTCCCCGATCTCTTTTTCAAAATATTCCGCCAGTTCCGTAATAACCGTCGTATCCATACCATCTAATGTCCCCTTCAGCTGTGCATATTCAAAAACCATGGCTTCTAATGGCGTATTTCCTGTTCTTTCACCAATACCAAATAATGAACAATTAACACCACTACATCCATAAATCCATGCCGTTGTGGAATTGGTAACTGCTTTATAGAAATCATTGTGCCCATGCCATTCCAGATTTTCGGAAGGAACACCGGCATGGGTGGTTAATCCGTAGATTATACCTTGAACCGAACGCGGCATAACTGCACCAGAGAAATTAACACCATACCCCATTGTGTCACAGGCACGAATTTTAACCGGTATCTTATACTGTTCCTGTAAACGCATCAATTCTAAACAGAATGGAATTACAAATCCAAATAAATCTGATCTAGTAATGTCTTCCAAATGACATCTTGGGCTTACACCAATTTCTAAGCATTCCCGAATGATATGTAGATAATGAAACATCGCCTGTTGTCTTGTCATTTTCATTTTGTAAAAAATATGATAATCAGAACAACTCACTAATATCCCTGTTTCTTTCATCCCCAAGTCTTTTACTAATTGAAAGTCCTGTTTGTTGGCACGAATCCAGCTTGTTATCTCTGGGAACTTATAACCCCGCTCCATACATTGATAAACCGCATCTCTATCCTTCTTCGTATATAAAAAGAACTCACTCGCTCTTATGATTCCTTTTTCTCCACCTAAACGATGTAGGAAATCATAAATCTTAACAATTTGTTCGGTTGTGTAAGGTGCTCTTGACTGTTGTCCATCACGGAATGTAGTATCTGTAATCCATATATCATCTGGCATATTGTGGGGTACGATTCGATTATTAAATGCGATCTTCGGTATCTCATCATACGGAAAAAGATTATGATACACATTTGGCATCTCCACATCTGCCAAATGATATATATGTTCCTCAAGCTCTAATAAATTTGTATGTCTGTTCATAACAACTGGTCTGTTATCCATCACGGTTGGCTCCTCTCCTACACATCTTTTTGTATAATTGTATACAATTATACTATTTGCGTCAAGCACTTTTTCATGGTAAAGTGGTGAAAATTAAAATTTTGTGTATTTTATCCTATATTACGACATAATCGACCGATTTTTGATATTTATTTTACAATAGGAAAAGCAGAAACAGACTGTTTTTGAATAAATATACATTTTTAGAATATTTTTGTATACTTATTCATTCATTGAATAAGATAGCCATATAC
>JBKTKK010000289.1:1429-2993 GCA_047242405.1 Lachnospiraceae bacterium
ATGGAAGGAGTAAGTCTTTTGCTGTTTCTCGCAATCTTAATTTAACTTCTTTGTTTGACATTTCAGGATATTTTTCCAACAAAAGTGCAATTGATCCAGATACAATAGGCGTTGACATGGATGTTCCACTTTTTATTGCATAGGGTTTGGTATTTCTTTTCCCATAGGCATTGGTAGAAATGATATTCGTTCCAGGCGCCACAATTTCGGGTTTACAAATGCAGCCTTCCGTTGGTCCTTTTCCAGAATAATTAAGAAATTGTTTTCCCCTCTCATCGATCATTTCGTCATCATCACTAGATCCAACTGTTATTACCTTTCTGCATATACCTGGTGTCGTAATTGTAGGCTCTTGTGGATTACAACCTTCATTTCCAGCGGCTACACATACAATTAGGCCAGCATCCCATAAAGCATTTACCGACTTCACCAAATCAGAATTTTCGCTCATCCCCCTTTTCGATAAGGAACCGACAGAAATATTCACGATTCTTATATGATATTGCTTATAATTTTTAAGAATCCAGTCAATACCAGCTATCATATGAATCAGGCGCCCATTTCCTTTATGATCCAACACTTTTATTGCAACAATATCTGCTTCGGGAGCAATTCCCTTAATTTTTCCATTTGAACTTAAACCATTGCCTCCTATTATACCAGCTACATGTGTAGCAGGTATAATTTATTTGACTTATCATTTATAATCATTTAGGATTAAAGCAAGCGGGTATCTGTAATTCGCTACGTTACTCGCGATAACTTGTAAAATTACGGAGGGATCTTATGATTATTATTAAGAATTGTGGATATGACTCTAGACATAAAACAAAATTTACGATGTTCCGTCAAAATGGCATTTCTACGTACATACTTTTACTAGTTAAAACAGAAGCATTTTTTGAAGTAAACGGAGAAATTATAAGAACGAAACCAAATATGTGTATTCTTTTTGACCGAAATGCAAAAACTCACTATGGCTCAGTAAATAACTTTTACAACGATGATTGGGTTCATTTTGATTTCTTAGAAGAAACCTCATTACTGGATCAACTAAAAATCCCTTTCAACACCCCCATCACCCTCCCCCATATGAGCCACTTATCCAATTATATACGCTTAATTGTGCAGGAACATTTATCCGAGACGAAACACTGTTTAAAAATTCAAGACGGATTAATTCGTTCTTTGCTATATAGTTTAGATGCGCAAGTGCAGATGCTCCCTTCCTTAACACTTAATCACAAATACTATTCCATTATGAACCAACTTCGAACGCATATATATAATACACCACAAAAAAAATGGACGGTCGCTTCGATGTCCGATTATGTCCACCTTAGTCCCTCCTATTTTCAACATTTGTATAAAGAATTTTTTCATCTTTCCTGTGTCTCCGATGTCATACGAGCACGACTAGAATTAGCAAAATTTTACTTAAGTACCTCTGATATTTCCATACAAATGTTGGCGGAATTTTGTGGTTATGAAAATGCTCTTCATTTTATGAGACAATTCAAAAAACAGGAAGGAGTCACCCCAACCCAATACCGGACTGATCATT
>JBKTKK010000290.1:0-2977 GCA_047242405.1 Lachnospiraceae bacterium
TATCCGATGCCTGCATTTACTGCATCTTGCGGCGACTTAATACATATCTTTTTTCCATTTCTATAAATATCACCACTATCAATTGGATCAGCACCGAAAATTGCTCTTGCTACCTCTGTTCTACCAGCCCCCATTAATCCAGAAAAGCCTAAAATTTCTCCTTTCCTCAACTCAAAACTGACGTCCCGCACCATTCGACCTGCATTTAAATGCTCAACCTTTAAAACAACAGGAGCTTCTTCGCTTACATTACTTTTTGTCTTTGGCTCCTCATAAATAACTCTCCCAACCATTCTATTTATAATATCTGCTTTTGTACTGTCTTTTGTAATTAAGGTATCTACAAATTCACCATCCCTCATTACCGTAACACGATCGGTGATTTGTTTGATTTCATCCATACGATGGGATATATAGATGATGCCAATGCCTTTCGACCGTAAATCTTTTATAATCTTAAATAATTCATCAATTTCTGTTTCTGTCAATGCAGCTGTTGGCTCATCAAATATGATTACTTTTGCATCTGCTGATATAGCTTTTGCTATTTCGACCATCTGTTGCTTTCCAACCGTGAGTGTGCCCATAATTGACTTCGGGTCTATTTCAATATTAAGCTTCTCGAATAATTTGGCTGCTTCGACATTCATTTTATTATCATTAATGAAAATGCCTTCCATCTTTTCCCTGCCGATAAACAGGTTTTGCGCTACTGTTAAATGATTCATCATATTCAATTCTTGATGTACAATTACAATTCCAACATTCTGAGCTTCTTTCGGATTTTTAAATTCAACCTCTTTTCCTTGATATTGTATTGTTCCAGCATCTTTGCTGTAAATCCCCGTAAGTATTTTCATCAAGGTAGATTTACCAGCACCATTTTCCCCCATTAAAGCATGAACTTCCCCCGCCACCAATTCTAACTTAGCCTTTTTTAAAGCGGGTACCCCTGAGAACGCCTTATCAATGCCACTCATAGAGATTAGTACCTTATCCATGTACATTCACCTTCCACCTCTTAGTTTTTATTATTTGTGAACTAATATATAATTATTATATTTACTTTTTTGGTTATTTTTAATATAAAATCTTATGAAAAAAGGTTAAAATATTACTATTACATAATATTTCAACCTTTTTTTATGCACATTGTTATGATTTATTTTATTCGCTACTATTCTTCATAAATGGAAACAATAACTTTTGATTATAACCAGCATACATATTCTCTTTTGTTATATAGGCAGAACCGGAATCATAATAAGATTCAATCTTTTTTCCTTTTAGAAGCCAAACCGCTCTCTCAACTCCCATATACCCTATATTGAATGGTTTTTGTATTACGATTCCCTCAAAGATACCCGCTTCCAAATATTCAATTTCTTCTATTGAATTATCCACACCAAACATTTTTATCTGACTCAAAAGCCCCATATCTTTTACCGCACGCACGGCTCCAACAGCAGAATATTGATTTAAACCAGCTATAATATTAATGTCCGGATTGGATGTTAACATTTTCTTGGTTACCTCATAAGCTTTATCATAATCCGAATCACAATAAACGGTTTCCACAATATGATCAACTGCATCATTTAAGCCAATATGTAATCCTCTTTCTCGATCCATTGCGGATTGCGCGTTTTTCACATAACTAACAACACCTATTTTACCATTTTCTTTTAATACTCCTTTCACTGCAGCGCCGAGACGGATTCCAGCCTCAACATTATCCGTTGAAATGGTACAGTCACCGATATTCCCTTTAATTCCAGAGTCTATAATAACTAATTTTATTCCATTGTTTTTTACCTCTTTTGCTGCATCTGCTATTTTTTCATAATCTGTTGCTGCCAATAGGATTGCATCTGGTTTTTTGCTAATTGCATGATGGAGCAATTGAATTTGTTGTTCATAGTTATCCTCACTATCTGGTGCGGAAAACTCTAAATTCACACCGTAATCTTCCGCAGCCATCTGTGCTCCTTGGGCTAAGGTGTTCCAGAAATTTGATCCGTCATTAACCTTTGGTATACAAATGATAGAATAAAAACTTTTTTCTTTATATGGTATATAAATAGAAACCGTCAAAACGATTATAAGAACTCCCATTAGGGCAAACATTTTCCTTTTCATATTTCCCCCTCCCCTTTATCAATTGGAATGATTACCTTTACAACTGTCCCCACTTCTTTCTCACTTTCATAAATAAGGCCATATTCCGATCCATAGTATAGGGAGAGACGATTTCTTACATTTTTCACCCCAAAACCATTGCCTTTCCTTTCCCGATCGCTCATTAAATGTTCATCAAATATTTGGGACAACTCTTCTTCGCTCATCCCAATTCCATCATCCTGAATCTTTAATATAATTTTCTCTTCAAATGCTTGACCGCTTATCCTTATCATCCCTAATCCCTGCTTATACTTAATTCCGTGGTAAATAGCATTTTCAACAAGTGGTTGTAAAATAAGTTTTGGGATATAGCAATCCCCTATACTAAGATCCACATCTATTAAATAGTTTAATTGATCCTTATATCGCATTTTTTGTATAGTTAAATAATTTCTTATATACTCGATTTCAAGGCGTATCCTCACCTTTTCTGCTTCGTTACTTATACTCTGCCGAAATAACTTCGACAATGCAGAAGTCATTATAACAACTTCTTCGTTTTTATTTCCCTCTGCCATCCAAATTATAGAGTCTAATGTATTATATAAAAAATGAGGCTTAATTTGTGCCTGTAAAGCACGAAGCTCACTTTTTCGCTTTGATTTTTCATCCTCTATTTGCTTTTCCATAAGATTTTGAATTTTAACCACCATGAGATTATATGCCCTTCCCAGCCTTCCTACTTCTGTTCTATCATTGATGGGTATTTCTAATTGATCGAATTGTCCGTTCTCAACCCGTTTCATTGCATTCTTTAAAAGTTTAATTGGTCTAGTAATCCCACATGCTATTATGT
>JBKTKK010000291.1:0-2977 GCA_047242405.1 Lachnospiraceae bacterium
GCATGGGTATCATTGTTATCATAATAAGAACGTAACAAAAAGGTTCCGCAGATTTCAATTGCCTTTTCTGCCAAAGCGGCAGAAAACTCATTGTAGTTGCTGCTAACATAAGCTTCCAATGCATGGGTAAAAACATCCATCCCGGTATCTGCAGTTACGGCTGGTGGCACACTTTTAACTAATTCTGCATCTAAAATTGCTTCTGTTGGTAATAAACTATCGGAAACGAGTGGATATTTTACATGATTTATAGGATCAGAAATTACAGAAAAGGAGGTAACTTCAGAACCAGTTCCACTTGTTGTAGGGATTGCAATTAATCCACAGCCAGGATCTGCCTGTCCCATCTTTATTGTAAATTCACGGATACCCTTTGCAGAGTCTATGGCAGAACCTCCACCAACTGCTATAATCGCTTCTGGTTTATAGTCAATCATAGCCTTTACTCCTAGTGCAATTTTTTCTACCGGTGGATCTGGTACAACATCTTTAAATAATTCAAATTGGATATCCGACCCTTTTAGCCGATAGGTAATGAGCTTAATCATCCCACTATTAACAACAAATGGGTCAGTTATAATTAAGACTTTCTTATATGGTATATCCATTAAACGATCCAATGAATGTTCACCAAAATATATCTTCGTTTTTATATCAAAACTTTTCATAATGTCCTCCATTTATTACCGTTTTATCTTAACCTAACACTTACTCCCTATAAAAGATGATCCGGCAAGTCGCTTTTTATATTGGAAATTAAGCGGAATTTTTCTTCATGTAAATCTTCAACAACCCCTGTTACTACCTTTTCGTTATCTAGTGACTTTTCGGCCTTCGTATCGACTGTTGTTTGTTTTGCTCTTGGTTTTCTCGTTTTTTTTGCAACCACTGGAACAGCTTCCTCTACCTGTTCTTTTGCAACCACTGGAACAACTTCCTCTACCTGTTCTTCGGCAGATTCCTTCGTTATACTGGCATTTTCTATTCTTTTAATACTACCTTTCCCTACAGCCACACTCAGCGACCTCCTTTGCAAGATCTAAATATTCTTTTGCACTTCTACTACTTTTCTTAAAATCGATGACTGGTTTACTATTATCCTGGGACCACTCAATATTGCTATCCAAACGGATGATCGAATCAAAAATGTGAACATCATCTAGCTCTTTTAGTGTCTCCATCGTCTGCTTAAAATAGTTTTTTCTTGTATCTACTTTTGTTACAACAATACCCATCAGGTCCAAATTTGGAGACATTTCTTTTACTACATTTAAAAATTCAAACATATTTGCAAGTCCAAATAATCCCCATGGGCTCGCTTCTACTGGTATAATTAAACGATCGGATGCTACTAATATATTCATGACCCACCCACCTAAAGTAGGAGGTGCATCAATTAAAATATAATCATAAATACCCGAATCAATAATCTTGCTTAGGCATTTCTTCAAGATAAATTCTCTCTGCCACTTCGTAAATAAATCATATTCTATTCCACTCATTAATGTGGAAGAAGGAATTAAATCAAGATTATCATAAGCAGTATGAATGATGTAAGATGTCAAATCTTGCTGTTCTTTCACTGCATAGTAGAGGTTTTGCTCCCCTCTTGCCATTTCTAAAACCTCTTCTTCCGAAAAAAATGAGAGGGAGAGATTTAACTGCATGTCGCCATCGATAAGCAAGACTCTTTTCCCCATTAAAGCCAAGCCAAGACCCACATTCGAACATGTCGTTGATTTTCCACTTCCACCCTTATTATTGGCAAAGCTGATTACCATCTTTACTTCCTCCGATCTGCACCGGCTCCTTCTACCGTCCATTGTTTTTCCGGATAAATACAGGTTACCCCTGTGGAATCAAAGAACTTCATCCATTTTTCATCCGGCATTTTATCTGTAACGACCATTGTCAGGTCTGTTAATTCTCCAATTTGTGTAAATGCAATGCGGTCAAACTTGGAACTATCAATGGCTAAAATTTTCTTAAAGGCACAATTTAGCATCATCTTTTTCGTCTGTGCAAAGGATTCGCTTGAATCGGTAACACCTTTTGTTATGTCAATTCCTTTACAAGACACAATCGCCTTATCCACATGGAAACTTGAGAGCATTTTTTCCGTTTGATGGCCCAATAATGCCAATGAGCCTTCCTTCATCGTCCCGCCTGTACATAAAACCTTCCATCCTGATACATCAGAAAGTTCAAGAAGGATTTCTATAGAATTTGTTATTACTGTAATATTTTTCTTTGTTTTTATATTTTTTGCAACAAAAACTGCTGTAGAGCTGGCATCCAACATAATCTGATCCCCATCATGAATCATTGCTGCAATGAGTTCTGCTATTTTCTGTTTACCGATTACATTTGTATTTTTTCGTACGACAAAAGGTAAGTCGATGTTATTGTTTTCATTAATTACCGCACCGCCGTACGTTTTTATTGCAAAACCATCTTTCTCCAATTTTTCCAAATCGCGTCTGATTGTTTCCTCGGATACTTCATAGGCATGGCTAAGTTCACTTACAACAACCTTTTTATCTTCCTGTAGTTTTTCTAATATCAAATTTCTTCTTTCAATTGCAAGCACTTTGTCCGCCTCCGTTATCTATAATCTTTCTTATATGCCAAAATCATCCCTAAGAAGGCCTTTAAAAAAAAGCCTTTTTGGAATGATTTTATATTTGTCTATTAGAGGATGGAATCGCGAATCTTCTTATCTGGATGAGGAATAACGGAAGAATCTAAATACATACCGTTTTCACCCACAATATTTCTTGCTCGTTCAATGGCCGCTTGAACAGCTGCCACATCACCAGTTAATAGCATGAAGGATTTTCCACACATCCCTCGCGCAAGACGAAGTTCAATCAATTCCACATCAGCTGTTTTAGCAGCCTGGTCAGCCGCAACAATAATTGCAGCTGCATCATATGTTTCTAATACCCCTAGTGCATTTACTTCTTCAATGGCACTC
>JBKTKK010000292.1:0-2966 GCA_047242405.1 Lachnospiraceae bacterium
TTTAATCAAGGTGTCGGGGGTTCGAATCCCCCGTGTCTCATTTGGGTAAGAGGTTAACTGCATAAGCAGTTGACCTCTTTTTTTTATATAAAAGTATGCATTAATAACTAGGAAAATAGATATTATTACATTGGGTATGACTAAACATTCCATATACAATTTAATTTTACAATGTTATACTCAATAAAGGTACTCATAGAGTAAATGATAAAACAAAAAGTTTTATGTTAGGGAGGACCCGAAGGTTGAGTGCCCTTTGGAAATTACAGCAATGGAGAAAAAAAGTGCTTTATATCAGTATGTATATGATGCTTTAGTGTCCAATATTCAGATTGGTAATATTCCTACAGGAGATAAAATTCCAGCGATAGACCAATTGTGCGAACAATATCGGGTGGGAAGAAATACTGTCCGTAGAGCTTTATATAAGCTTCAGGAAGATGGATATGTAAAGTTGATGCAAGGAGTAGGAACCATAGTAGTTTATCGAAATGAAAATGTAATTTCTCCAAATTTATCGGTGCTGCATAGGCGTAAAGAATTCATCCTAGATTTATGTAAAACGGTTATTCCGATATTGGGGGAATTAATTGCCGATGGGATAGCGTTATGTTCAGAGGACGAAATAAACAAACTTGGCAAGTTATCGAAAGATTTGAATCCGTGGAAACACAATTTAGAAGAATTACATAGGATTATGCTATCTATGATGCGAATAAGCCTTATGGCATTTAAAAATCCAATACTAATAGATCTTTGGGAAGCTGTTATAAACTATAATACAATTCCCTATATTGAAGGGCTAGGAAATAAAAATCCCCATATATCAATATTGAACGTTACACAAAGAACAGTTGGACAGATGCTTTTCTATGCGCGTAAAAATAAAATCGATGAAATAAAAAGATATATGGATTATATGTCTGCAAATTACATAATTTTAATGCAAGATTATTTCGCTTATATAGATATTGACGATGAGAAGGTAAAAGATCCGTTTGAATTAATTATTGGTAGGGAAAGTCGTACAATCTATCCAAAGATTGCATCCAATATTTTAAGCAAAATTGAGAGCGGCATATACGTTGATAAACAGTTTCTGCCTTTACCATCTGCGCTAGAGAGGCAATACCAAGTAGCGGGGATGACGATAAAGCATGCATTATCTTTATTAGAAAATGCTGGCTCTATTCAATACGTAAAGGACAAGGGCTACCAAGTTCAAGTAAGGCACACAGACAGTTTAGAACGTTGTGTGGAAAATCATTTTATACGTCGATGTATGGTACAATGTCTTTGTGTCTTACAAATCATTGCATCTACAATTGGGAGCATTAGCAGAAATTATTTTCATAATCTCCAGACAGAGATGATTGTAAAGCAAATCGAACCATTAAATAGCCGTGAGACTACGCGTTTTATCATGCGCGAGCTTCTCATGGCAATCGAGTCAGATACCTTGTGTACGATATGGCGCAAGTTAGAGGAGCTATCCGATTGGGGAGATGTGGTGCGGTATGTTTCTGTGCCGGATGAAAATAAGTTGATTATGACTAGGCATCGGGAGAATTTAATAAACAGTCTAAAGCACGATAATATTTCTTTGTTTTCTACCACGTTACAGGATATTTATTTACACAATTTTATTCTATTTAAGGAAAAGATGTTAGAGTCGGGGGTTTACGAGATTAAAGATATTCCCACTCCAGTGTTTTGAAAAAATTCATAAGGCAGGTACTGAAAGGATGAAAGAGTTAAAGATAGTTGTAGCAGACGACAACCAAGAGAAATTGATATCGTTAAAGCAATTGATAGAAAGCAATCGTTCGATGATTCTAGCTGGAGTTGCAAAAGATGGGGAGGAGACTTTTAGAGTAATCTTGGAAACAAAACCAGATATTGTTCTACTCGATCTCGTAATGCCTAAAATGGATGGATTAACAGTCGTAGAACAGGTGCAAAAGGCGATGCAGGAAGAGGATTCCCCGGCCTTTATTGTAGTGACGCGAATATACAATGAGTTTATCCAAGAGTGTGGGATTAATCTGGGTGTAGTTTATTATATCGTGAAACCTTACTCAAATGAAGTACTAATGAATCGTATTAAACAAATTGGGGAGAGTAGGCAAAGAAGGAAACAGAATCGTATTATGGAGAATTTAAAGTCTAGTATAGGGAATAAAGAAGGTACCATAGGACAAGAGGAACTAAGACAATACGTTACTGCGTTATTACAAGAGATTCCGGTACCTGCACATTTAAAAGGTTATTATTATCTTAGAGACGGGATTATTATGTGTGTTAATGATATGAATATGTTAAATGGGGTAACAAAAGTCCTTTATCCAACAATCGCCAAATCCTATGGGACTTCTGGAGATGGTGTGGAACGAGCGATACGAAACGCCATTTCTGTTGCCATGAAACGTGGAAGTATGGAAATAATAAATGAGCTTTTGGGTTACAATATGAGAAGAGAGGATAAAATTTCGAATTCTGAATTTATTGCAGTCTTGTCCGATAAGATAAGAATGGAAATTAAGAAATAATAAAGAATATGGAAAAGAAAATGCAAAATTATAAAGTATAATAAAAAGGCTAAGGCGTTTACAAAAAGTAAACACCCCGGTCTTTTTTTATTGCTTTCTTTTTGTGAAAGAAAGAAAGATTGTACTTACCACCAATGCAACTACCATGATGCATAGAAATACCACTGCGATTTCAGCAGCGATATCCACAAAGAATCCTTCCGGTAATATATTGATTAATAAGTCAGTCTTAGGATCTAAAATCCATAAATCATTATCAAAAAATAGTTCATGAAAAATCGTAAAGTATTTCGTAAAATCGGTAGAGATTAGCAAGGATAAGCCAGCCACGAAAAGTAAAAAAGTTATGGTACCTACTTGGATACAGCGTGCGAAAAATCGGGTGCAAGGTAGTTTAAGCAGTAGAAACCCTATAAT
>JBKTKK010000293.1:0-2947 GCA_047242405.1 Lachnospiraceae bacterium
GGCTAGGACCATTGTTGGACCGATCCCTTTTAGTAGGGATGGTGAGACAATTGTATCAAGTATAAGTGACAGGAAAATTAAAATATCACAAATAATGGAATGCCTCTCTTCTCAGCAAAGGTTAGTAGCAGGTTGTATTCCTAAATCAGTAATAGAAAGTTGCGATACATTGCAAATTTCATATTTCGATCTTATGGATAACGAAGAATTGACAATATTTAATACAATTGCCACTGCAGAGGGAGCAATTGCAGAACTGATTATAAGAAGTGATACTAATTTACACTTAAGTAGATGTTTGGTGGCTGGTTATGGAAGATGCGCGAAAGTATTAGCAAGGAAATTAGAAGGTTTAGGTGTGAGAGTTGATATTTTAGCCCGTTCAGCAATCGCGAGGGCTGAGGCAGACACGTTTGGATATCAGGCCTACTCTTTTCAAGAAATTGATGAAGGGTTACCACAATATTCATTTGTTTTTAATACAATACCGGCAGCTATATTTAAAGAAGAGGAGTTAAAAAAATTAAAGAAAGATGTAGTTCTAATTGATATAGCCTCTTATCCAGGGGGGATCGATTTTGTGGCAGCAGAAAGGTTAGGGAAGAAAGCCTACCTTTGTTTGGGACTTCCAGGAAAATATTCTCCAAAATCGTCTGCTGAAGCAATGGCAAAAGTTATTGAACAATATGATTTAAGGGAGAAATGACGATATGAAATTAGAAGGGAAAAATGTAGGGTTTGCTTTTACGGGTTCATTTTGCACGTATGCGAATACATTTCCACAGCTAGAACGCTTGGTTGAAGAGGGGGCGAACGTGCAAACGATATTTTCTACGGCGGCTGCTACAATTAATAGTCGATTTGGCAAAGCGGAAGATTTTAAGAAGAGGGCAGAAGAAATAACGGGAAAGAGACCAATCCTTACAATTGAAGCAGCTGAACCAATTGGACCCAAAAGTTTGCTAGATATTTTAGTAATTTTACCATGTACAGGTAATACAGCAGCAAAATTAGCTAATGGCATTACTGATACAGCTGTGCTCATGGCAGCGAAAGGGCATTTAAGAAATGGAAAACCGCTTGTATTAGCAATTGCTACCAATGATGCACTCGGTATGAATATGAAAAATATTGGCTTATTATTAAATACAAAAAATGTATATTTTGTACCATTTGGTCAAGATGATCCAATAAAGAAACCAAATTCTATGATTGCCTATACCGATTTGCTAATTCCTACGGTAGAAAAGGCATTGGAAGGAGTTCAATATCAGCCAATAATTAAAAGTCCATTCTAAGAACGAAGGAGGCAGAATATGTGTGGGATAGCAGGGTTTAGCAATCCAAAATATGATTATTCAAATGAAAAAGAAAAATGGATACCAGTTCTAGATCAAATGAATCATGTACAGAAGCACAGAGGGCCCGATGATGAAGGGACATATTTAACCAAAGGTTGTGGGATGGCTCATGTGCGTTTATCAATTATTGATTTAACAATGGGTGGGCATCAACCGATGATTCGAAAAGAAGGCAATCAATTATGTTCAATTGTTTATAATGGTGAAATTTACAATATGAATGAATTAAAAGAGCAAATGATTACGGATGGCATTTCCTTTGATACGGAAAGTGATACCGAAGTTATACTCGCAGGCTATATGAATTATGGCCAGGATTTTGTGAAAAAACTAAATGGAATCTTTGCGTTTGCTATCTGGGATTCCTACGAAAATAAAATTTTATTGTATCGGGATCGATTGGGGGTTAAGCCACTTTTCTATGTGAAGCTTCAAGATACCCTTATATTTTCTTCAGAGTTAAAAGGTCTATTTGAATACCCTGGTTTTCGCCCTGTACTAGACCACGGTGGCTTATGTGAGATTTTTGCTCTAGGACCAGCTAAAACTTATGGAAAGGGTGTTTTTAAAGATGTATATGAAGTCCTGCCGGGACATTATTTAGAGTATGGATTAAATGGATGGAGGGACGAAGTATATTGGGCATTGGAGAGTCATACGCACGAAGATACCTTTGAACAAACGGTAGAAAAGACTTCAGAGCTCGTTTATGATGCAGTCACCATACAAATGTTGTCGGATATTCCAATTAGTACGTTTTTATCAGGAGGCGTAGATAGTAGTCTTGTTACTGCAATATGTGCGAAAGAATTGGCAAAAAAGGGGAAAGTTCTAAATACCTTTTCTTTTGATTTTAAAGACAATCACCTTCATTTCAAATCGAACTCTTTTCAACCATCGGAGGATCGGCCTTGGGTAGATAAGATGGTTGAGTATTCTAAGACAAATCATTACTATTTGGAATGTGATAATTCGGAATTGATTGATTATTTATATAAATCGGTAAGAGCAAGAGATTTACCTTGTATGGCGGATGTAGAATCATCGCTACTATATTTTTGTTCTAAAGTTGTAGATTTTAACCGTGTTACGTTAACGGGGGAATGTGCAGATGAAATTTTTGGTGGTTATCCTTGGTTCCACAAAAAGGAAGCTTTTCAAGCGCACGCCTTCCCATGGTCAATGGATATGGAACCAAGAAAGCAATTATTAGATAATTCCCTTCTAGCAGAATTAAAGTTAGAAGAATATGCAACCGCTGCTTATGAAAAAACCATAGGTGAAACACCAGTATTGATTGGTGAAACAAAGGAAGAACGACGTAGAAGAGAAATTGCATATTTGAATCTAAAATGGTTTATGGTTACGTTACTAGATCGAATGGATAGAACAAGTATGTTTTCCGGTTTAGAAGCTAGGGTACCGTTGGCGGATCATCGTATTCTTGAATATGTATGGAATGTACCTTGGTCGATGAAAAGTCCCAATGGGTTAGTAAAAGGATTATTGCGTGCTGCTGGCGAGGGTTATTTGCCAAATGATGTTTTATATCGGAGGAAGAGTCCTTATCCAAAAACCTATAATCC
>JBKTKK010000294.1:0-2916 GCA_047242405.1 Lachnospiraceae bacterium
GTATTAAATGAGAACCCAGAGTTATTAAAGCAGGTAAAAACCCCATCTGGAGATATTTTTGGTTTTGCTTTTATTTTAGGAGATGAAATTCTAAAAGGTGGTTTTGGTTTAATCGTTCGTGACGACTGGTGTAAAGAATTAGGAATGGAGGTTCCAGAAACAGCAGATGAATATTACGAAATGTTAAAGGCATTTAAAGAAGAAAAAGGCGTAGAAATTCCACTTTGTATTAGTAATGGTAATTTATCTGATATGTTAGATCGTGGAATTATCACTTCTCCATTTAATTTAGTAACGAGGGATTTCTATGTAGATGAAGGGAAAGTTAATTTAGGTTACTATCAGGAAGAATATAAGGATGTGTTAACTTGGTTAAATAAGCTTTATACTGAAGGTTTATTGGATCCGAACTTTGCAACGATAGATCAGGCAACGGTTACTTCTAATATGTTAACAGGCAAATCTGGGGCTTCTGCAGGTGCATGTGGGAGTGTATTAGGAACATGGTTAAATACGAATAAAGATATAGAAGACTATAGCTTAGCTGGAACAAAGAATCTAGTAGCGAAAAAGGGTGACACACCAATGTATGGACATTACAATACTGACGTTGTAGGTGGAACAACCGTTATTACAGGTTCTTGTAAAGATAAAGAAGCTGCTGCAAGATTTTTAAATTACGGATATACAGAAGAAGGTCATATGCTTTATAACTTCGGTATCGAAGGAGAAAGTTATGAAATGGTTGATGGAAAGCCAGTGTATACAGATCTAGTAATGAATAACCCGGATGGTTTAACGATTCAGAAAGCGCTTTCTGAATATCAGTTAGCTTATGGAAATGGACCTTTTGTTCAGGATAAAGATTATTTATTACAATATTACAACACAGATGAACAAAAGGATGCATTAAATGCTTGGGCTGATAACAATGCGAAAGATTATAAGTTACCTAGAATTTCTATTAACAGTGATGATGTAGGCGAATATAGTAGTTTAATTAGTGATATTAAAACGTACCGTGATGAAATGACAATTAAGTTTATCAGAGGTACCGAATCATTGGATAACTATGATAAATATCTGGATACATTAAAATCAATGGGTGCGGATCGATTAATCGAAATCGTACAGAATGCAGTAGACGAATATAATTCCAGATAGTGGGAAATTTAAGACCCCTATGCCGGGAACCGGCAGGTTAGGCATAGGGGCATTTTATACCCTTTTTTCGAAAGGAGAATATTAATGAGGAAGTTAAAAAAAGGAAAAAAACCTAAACTTAGATACACGGAACCATTCAGCGTTCGCTTAAAAAAGGACTTTAAAAAGAATTATATAGCATATTTGATTTTTCTACCAGTTTTAATTTACTATTTGATTTTTGCTTATAAACCTATGTATGGCTTAATTATTGCTTTTAAAAACTTTACCCCAGCTAGGGGGATTTGGGCTAGTCCATGGGCAGATAATTTCGGTTTGGAACATTTTATAAACTTTTTTCAATCGCATTATTTTTGGAGACTTCTTAAGAATACCCTCGTGATTAGTGTTACTTCGATACTAGTTACGTTTCCTGCACCGATCATTCTAGCGTTATTATTGAATGAGGTACGCAATAAAAAATATAAAAAAGTAGTACAAACACTTTCTTATATGCCACATTTTATTTCTACGGTTGTTATTTGTAGTATGATTCATTTATTCGTAGGTGGTGATGGATTTATTACTCAGATGCTTGAAACCTTTGGTATTACAGAAGGTGGGACTTCATTATTATCAAATGAAAATATGTTTATTCCGATTTACGTGATATCTGGACTCTGGCAGACCATAGGTTGGAGTGCGATTATCTATATCTCAGCATTGGCAGGTATTGATCAGGAGTTGTATGAAGCGGCTCGTATTGATGGTGCAAACCGTTGGAAGCAAACATTACATATTACATTGCCAGGTATCATGGTAACAATTATTATGATGTTTATTCTAAAAATTGGTACTGTTATGAGTCTTGGTCATGAAAAAATAATTCTTCTATATAATCCAGGTATTTATAATACAGCAGATGTTATTTCTTCTTATGTGTATCGAAAAGGTTTACTTGAGTCAAATTGGAGTTTTAGTGCAGCAGTAGGTTTATTTAACTCTGTTATTAACTTGGCACTGGTAATCGTTTCTAATAAAATTTCTAAGAAGACAACCGATATGGGATTATGGTAAGGAGGAATAGCAATGAAAGATAGAAGCAAGGGATATCGCATATTCTGTGTATGCAACTATATTATATTAACATTATTAGCATTAGCATGTCTTTATCCATTTTATTATGTACTAGTTGCATCCATCAGTGATCCAAATGAGTTAGTAAAACACAATGGATTATTATTTGCACCGCTAAAAGAAATTACATTAGCTGGATATAAAATGGTATTTGAGAATAAATTGGTATTATCAGGATATAAAAACACACTTATTATATTAGTTGTAGGTTTAGCATTTAACCTAGTATTAACTACAATGGGCGCTTATGTATTATCGTTAAAAGAGTTGATGCTTCGTAAACCACTAACCATATTAGTAATTGTTACAATGTATTTTAGTGGTGGTATGGTTCCAGCATACTTAAATATTCGGGATTTGGGATTAATGGATAGTATTTGGTCATTGATTTTACCTGGGGCTATTACTACGAGTAACTTAATAATTATGCGAAGTGCCTTTATGGCAGTTCCGGAATCCTTATCAGAGGCAGCCAAAATAGATGGGGCTTCACATGGTAAAATTTTAATCTATGTAATGCTTCCTTTAGTAAAAGCAACGTTAGCGGTTATGGTGCTTTATTATGGTGTTGCCCATTGGAATGCGTGGTTTAATGCTTCTATTTATTTACGATCCAGTTCCAAGTATCCGCTACAG
>JBKTKK010000295.1:0-2915 GCA_047242405.1 Lachnospiraceae bacterium
ATAATTAATTATACCAAAAAATCGCTGAAGTCTCACGACCTCAGCGATTTTTTTTAGGGAAGTTTTTTTACAGCCCCTTTGGAACTATCTATTTCCCGACAGCCCCTTCCTCTTTATTTATCCTCTTTATTTATCCTTTTTATTTATCCTCATTAAAACATTATTTCACCACGAACCATAACTTTCTTAATCTCGATCTCATCATTAAAAACAATTAAGTCCGCATCTTTCCCAACACAAATAGATCCCTTTTTATCGTCAATCTTTAATAACTTTGCAGGTGTTAAGCTAGCCATTTTTACTACTTCATAAAGAGGTTCATTTGTTAGGTCGTGCATGGTTCTAACTAATTGGTTAGTTGTTGCCACACTTCCAGCAAAGGCTGTTCGATCCGGTAATTTAGCAACACCATCTTCTACGATACATCTTTGACCTGAACTTAATGAGCCTAACAAATACTCACCATCTGGCATACCTGCTGCTCTCATGCTATCGGTGACAAGACAAATTCTATCTGCGCCTTTTATTTTAACAATTAGTTTTAGTAATTCCGCTGGAAGATGACAACCATCTGCTATCACTTCAACAAATAAATCATCAATCAGATATCCAGCCTCGATTGCTCCAGCAACTCTATAAGCATTCTTCCTATGTACCCCTGTCATACAGGAATAAAAATGAGTAAGGACAGAAACGCCATTCTCATATGCCCTCATTACCTCTTTGCAAGTCGCATCCGAATGAGCAAGGGAACTTATAATTTTATGATTTCTAAGTTCTCTTAAAAATTCTTCAGATCCTGGTAATTCAATTGCAAAAGACCATCGAAGTATACGATTTGAACTTGTAAGAACCTCCATATATTCACATGGATCTGGATTTCTTAAATATTTAGGATCTTGTGCACCTTTTTGAGATTCAGCAAAATAAGGTCCTTCCAAATGAAGTCCTAAAATGTTTGGCATACCCTCTTTTTCTAGCTCAATGGAATCGAAGAATTCTAAAAATTCTTTCAGTGACTCTCTCGTACTCGTAAGCGTTGTTGGTACAATCGAAGTGGTTCCATGCTTCATATGGGTATAGCATGCATGATACATACTCTCTGCTGTTTGATCCATAAAATCAGCTCCACCTGCACCATGAGTATGAATATCTATAAATCCTGGGGATAAATATTGATTTTGTAAGTCGATAACAATATCTGCATCTTCCATACATTTCTCATCAAAGTAAATTTGCTTTATTACCTTATTTTCAACTCTTACATCTCCATGATGGATTCCTGTAGGTGTAATGATTCTACCATTCTGAAATAATATATTAGCCATAGCTACATTCACCTCCCTACTTTACTACGCACTTTACTACTGACAACGTACCACCTACAGACAACGTACTTTCCCTCTGAATCGATCTAGAAACTGATTGTTCCATTCATCGCCGTTTGGACAGTTCCCACTTCGCCAAACTGGAGGATTCACACCTTCATTTACTAGCATATTGATTGCTTCTACTACAATACTGTTTAATACATAAGCATTCGCATAAGTACTTAATGCTCCAATTTTTTGTTCAAACTCTTCTAATTCAATCGTAGCATCACCGAGTCGCACCTTGCAATCAATCGAACAATCCACTATTTCGTGGAGATTCTTCTTTGATGGATGACGCGCTGGATGATCTTTTGGACATTCCATCGCATGCTTATGTGAACTCACACCAATAACATTTGCTCCATGCGCTTTCGCTGTCAGCGCAGCATCAATAGTTGCAGAATTAATACCATACGCATTGCATATAAGAAGTAAATCATCTTCTCCAATGCCGTAATCCTCAACAACGATTCTTCCATATCCCGGAAGTCTCTCTACCTGCATTGATTTCAATGCACCACTATTTAGCATCGTCTCCTGATTTAACATTGCACTTACATGCATTAAACCACCGGCACGGAAGAATATTTCCATAGCGGCCAGATTTGAATGGCCTCCCGGCCCAAATACATACACCAACCTATCTTTCTTCACTTGATCTGCAACCATACGAGTTGCTTTTAATATGTTTTCCTTTTCTGTCCCTCTAATTTCATCTAAAATTCCTATTACCTCTTTGTAATACAGATCCATTACAGAACCTTCCATCATTACAATCACCTCTATAATCTTTCCATCAATTGATGTATTGTTTCCTCAATCTCTTCTTTATAAGTTCCTGCTAGCGCAAAATATAATGCAGAGCCAATCGGCTCATAGCCACCCTCTTTAATTTGGTCTGCCGTACAAAGATAGCCAATCATTCCGTTGATATAACAGGCACATATCGCCGAAGGATCTATTGTTCTTGCAAACTTAGCATAATATTGTGAAACCTCTGCATTGAATGTGAAAATTGTTAACTTAGAGCCAAATCTAAGTTTTGATATCTCTACTTCTTCATATGGTCTTTGGCTTTTTTCTGTAACTTTTACAACCCACTGCGCTGCCGCTTCCTCAGTTTTCGATTTCTCATTTAAATCGTTTAATAAAAGCTCCTGATTTAGAGGTATTTTATACACCCCTTGGCTAATCTCAATTTCACCATCCACTAATATTCCTTCGGATTCTATTGTACGGATACAACTTCTTAGAAAATCCTGAGCAAACAGTTTTACATATTCATAATCATATGCCACAAATCGTTCCCCTAAAACACAGTTTGGTCTAAGATCAGCGGTACACCCCTGTAAAAAGAGGGAAATAGAACCTTTATAGGAATCATCCAGCATACGAAGTACAATTCCTGGATAATCTGGATGTACCTGATTACCATTTGATAGATTCGCATGACAAGGATAATGAATTAGAAAGCCTTTAATTCTATTATTTCTTCTACGATAAGATATTATGGTAAGATGCTTGTCTGCCTCTACCTTATAA
>JBKTKK010000296.1:0-2892 GCA_047242405.1 Lachnospiraceae bacterium
CCCTTCCTGTTCTAAATCATCCATTACTCGACGGATTGTCACTCTACTCACTCCGTATTCTTCTGCTATAACAGCTTCAGATGGAAGTTTTTGGTTTTCTGTTGCATTCAATGAAAATATATATGATTTCAAGTGCTTTTTTACTTCATCACTTAAGGAACGTTTCACAACCGGATTGGATTCCATATTTGATTCTCCCCTTATAAGCATTTTTTCATGAAAACGATAGCATAAAGATTAAAACATACTATCTTCTCAAAAAGCGCAGTTTACAATTACGAATACTTCCTGCGCTCCCTTTATTCATTATTCAATTTCCTTAATTCTTTTGGATATACAGTACGTACTAATAAGATTAATAATACCATCCGCAACAAGCGATGCGCCGATAACCATAACAACTGTAGTAATTGCACTAAAAGGATTAAATAAAAGTAAAATTCCAAGTACACCAAGTATTAACGAAAAAACGAGTATACTCCACCACTTATCATAATCACTCTTCTTTAAATCAAGCGCATTTTGGAGTTTCATAACACCATCTAAAAACAAAAAGATCCCTAAAACAACTGGAAGCACCGATGCTAGTACATGTGGCTTGACAAGAAGAAATACCCCTAACAAAAGAGCAATTATACCTGTGAATAAATCATATTGAAAAAAGCTATACTCCCTATTCATCAAATAACATATCATTTTGAACAATCCATATACGATAATTACAGCTCCTAAAGCATAACAAACCAAATTAAGTGCAGTAGCTGGCTTCATAAGTAGGAAAATGCCTATTGCAATTAATAATAGAGATGTAACTAAAAAATGTTTTCTAAAATCTTTTAAAATATCCATCTTATTCTCCCTCCATTTAGATGTTATTATAAAATATAATTTATACTAGCATATGTTAAATACGTTTACAAGAGATAGAAGGCCCCTTAACCATATAAATAAACACCTCCTTGATACAAATAAAGAAAAGAAATCCTTTCACTATACTGGTAAGGATTTCTTTCTTATTCTCTATATTCTATTTTTAATAATTCTTAATATAATATACAAAGGTAATGGAAATATTTATTTAAGACGCTTTAAGAGCTCTTCTCTTTCCTTTTCGAATCCAGGTTTTCCGAGTAATGCAAACATATTTTTCTTATAACTCTCAACACCTGGCTGATTAAACGGATTTACTCCTAATAAATATCCCGATACCCCACAAGCAAATTCATAGAAGTAAAATAGCTGTCCTAGATAAAACGCATTCTGTTCTGGTACATGTACCATTAAATTTGGCACACTTCCATCTGTGTGCGCAAGGACAGTACCATTCATGGCTGACTTATTAACAAAATCTACTGTTTTACCGGCAAGGTAATTTAAACCATCCAAATCAACTGGCTCTTCATTTATAGTCATCGTCTCTCTCGGCTGTTCTACATTAATAACCGTTTCAAACATGATTCTAGAACCATCTTGGATGAACTGTCCCATGGAGTGAAGGTCTGTAGTCAAGTCTACGCTTGCTGGGAAGATACCCTTTTGATCTTTTCCTTCCGATTCACCATAAAGCTGTTTCCACCATTCAGATACATAATGTAAGCTTGGCTCATAGTTTGCAGTAATTTCCACAACTTTACCTTTTCTTAGTAAAATATTGCGGATCGCGGCATACTGCAAAGAATCATTTTCTTCAAACGGTGCATTTAATGCATTTTCTCTCGCACTCGCAGCACCAGCCATAAGAGAAACTATATCAGCTCCTGTAGCAGCAATTGGAAGTAAACCTACCGCTGTAAGAACAGAGAAACGGCCTCCTACATCATCTGGCACTACGAATGTTTCGTAGCCTTCCTCTGTTGCCAGATTCTTTAATGCTCCCTTTTCCTTATCAGTTGTAGCATAGATTCTCTTTGCAGCCTCTGCTTTACCGTATTTCATTTCCAACATTTCTTTAAAAATACGGAATGCAATTGCAGGCTCTGTCGTTGTCCCAGATTTTGAAATTATATTTACAGAAAAGTCCCTTTCTCCTATTATCTCTACCAAATGCTTTAGATATGTGCTGCTTATGCTGTTGCCAACATAATAAATTTCCGGCGCTTTCCGAACGTCCTTAGGTAGATTATTATAGAAGCTGTGATTTAAAAATTCATTGGCTGCTCTTGCACCTAAATAAGATCCGCCGATCCCAATAACAAGCAGTACTTCAGAATCTTTTCTTATTTTTTCTGCAGCAGCTTGTATTCTAGCAAATTCCTCCTTGTCATAATTTACTGGAAGATCAACCCAACCTAAAAAGTCATTTCCCGCGCCTGTTCTGGAAAGTAATAGTTCCTTTGCATCTGCGGTAAGCTTTTTCATATTTTCTACTTCATCCTTTGTTATAAACGGAGCTGCCTTTGAATAATCAAACGTTACTTTCTGTGCCATGATACACTCTCCTTTTCCTGTGTTTTATCTAACAGCATCAGCCCTCTATTAAGTGCCAGTTTTTTTTACGATGCTTTATACGATCGACTTTAATCTTCGTTAAATAAAGAACAAAGCCTGTTATTTTCATTATACCTTTTTCGAAATACATTATCAAGATAAATATTCCTGAATAATCTCCTCAATCAAGCGTTCTTCTTTCGGTGTTAATTTTTTAGGCTTTCCACCACTGCCTGTTCCCTTCTGCTCACGTATCGCTGCAATAGATGCCAGACTCTTTTTTAACTCTTCCATATCTTTTATTCGTTCACTTGTTGCTGCGGCCTGCGATATACCGGAATCGCCCTCATCCATGGTCCGCCGTTCTTCTTGGTTTTTACCGGTGTCCTGTCTATTCATCTCGTAGCTTTCATTTATATTATTTTTTCTGGACCATTCAGACTTATCCTGCCCACCTCCCGAAAA
>JBKTKK010000297.1:0-2885 GCA_047242405.1 Lachnospiraceae bacterium
CCCTAATGTTTGCAGTAGCATTGGCGGTTGCCGCAATTCCAGAAGCTTTAAGCTCCATTGTAACGATTGTTCAGGCGATGGGAACACAAAAAATGGCAAAAGAAAATGCCATTATGAAAGAATTGAAAGCAGTAGAAAGTTTAGGCAGTGTATCGGTTATTTGTTCCGACAAAACTGGTACACTTACACAAAACAAAATGACGGTTCAATCCATTTATGTAGATGGTAAGACATGCGCAATTGATGAATTGGATGCAAATGATACCGTTCATAAATATTTATTTTACACCGCAATTTTAACCAATGATTCAACGATTGTCGATGGTAAGGGAATTGGTGACCCTACTGAATATGCTTTAGTTGAGATGGGACGTATTTTTGGTATTGATCAAGATACATTCCGTGAAACTATGCCAAGACTTGCAGAAGTTCCATTTGATTCTGATCGTAAGCTTATGACCACGAAGCATCGCATCCACGGTGTTCCAACCTTGCTTACAAAGGGGGCACTTGATGTTTTATTAGATCGAACACCCATATATTAACAGGGGCTGGAAGAAGAGAAATTACTGAAAAGGATAAAGAAGAAATTATTGCAAAGAATCAGGAATTTTCAGAAAATGGACTTCGTGTATTATCCTTTGCTTATCGTGAAATTGAAGATGATGACGTTATAGATGAAAATGATGAATATGGCTATACATTTATCGGCCTAATTTCAATGATTGACCCACCAAGAGAAGAATCAGGGATTGCCGTTAATGATGCAAAACGTGCGGGTATTAAGACAATTATGATAACTGGTGACCATAAAGTAACAGCAGCAGCAATCGCAAAAAATATTGGTATTTTCCAAAATGGTGATATGGCGGTTACAGGTGTTGAACTAAATGACATGTCAGAGGATGAGTTAGAGAAATTACTAGATAAAATTTCCGTTTATGCTAGAGTTTCACCAGAACATAAAATTCGTATCGTAAATGCATGGCAGAAAAGAGGAAATATCGTTGCTATGACAGGTGATGGTGTAAATGATGCTCCTGCATTAAAGAAAGCAGATATCGGTGTAGCAATGGGTATAACAGGAACAGAAGTATCAAAAGACGCAGCTTCCATGATTCTTGCAGACGATAATTTTGCAACGATTATAAAAGCCGTAACAAATGGTAGAAATGTGTACCGTAACATAAAGAATTCGATTAAGTTCTTACTATCTGGAAATATGGCTGGAATTTTAAGCGTATTATATACATCCATTTTAGCATTACCGGTTCCATTTGCACCAGTACACCTACTTTTTATTAATTTATTAACAGATTCCTTACCAGCCATTGCCATTGGTATGGAACCAGCAGAGAAGGATCTTTTAAATGAAAAGCCTAGAGATCCAAAGGAAGGCATTTTAACAAAAGACTTTATGTTCAGTATATTAACGCAAGGTGGCTTAATTGCAATCTTCACAATGATCGCCTTCCATCTCGGTTTAAATTGGGGTGGTGATGCCAGCGCTAGTACGATGGCATTCTGTACCTTAACATTGGCAAGATTATTCCACGGGTTTAATTGCCGTAGCCGTCATTCCATGGTTAAATTAGGATTTGCTTCTAATCGTTATAGCCTTATGGCATTTGGCGCAGGTTTCTTATTATTAAGTGCCGTTATGTTTATTCCATTTTTACAGACCTTATTCTCTGTTGCCCCATTAAATGGAAAAATGGTTGGATCCATCTACTTATTAGCATTTATTCCAACTTGTATTATTCAAGTATTTAAAATGATTCGTGAAAAAGTAAAAGAATCAAAATAATTGTAATTATTTTTTCAGGTGTGTAAAAAAGAGTGATTGTAAAACACAATCACTCTTTTTCTGTTATAATAAAAAATAGGAAGAGAAAAAATAGGTTACGAAATGATGCGCGGCAATTCATTACGGAGTAGTTCCCATACACAGAGGGAAGAGAAAACGTATGTAACACAAGTTACGGAAATTGATTGGTGTTTTTGTTATGCTTTTGACGTAAATGCCGTTTCGATGGAAGAAAAAAATTGTGTACATACAACCAAAAGCGGAAATACTTACACAATAATGAAATATAGAAAAAAACGTTACATGAGGGAAGGAGTTTGTGTTTATGGAATATCATATGCTTACGGGGATTGAATATGTAAATGATGCCCTGGAACAAATTAAGATAGAGTTTGGACAACCAGAGTATTGTATCACGAAACTTTGGGATAAGTATCAATCGCTACTCCGGGATGGTTTGGATAGTAGGGAACGTATGAAGATTCTCATACAATCAGCAGTGGAGCTGACAACAGTAGAGGCACCACAATGGGAAATGATTGCAGCCAGACTTCGATTTGCAAAGTTTTATCACGAGCTGGAATGCGAGTTGAAAAATAGAGAAATTCAAGATTTTTATTCAAAAATTGTTTATCTTACGAAAGAGGGCCTCTATGGTTCTTATATATTGGAAAACTATACAAAGGAAGAAATAGAAGCCTGTGAGGGGTTAATTGACAAAAGCCGGGACAGGCTCTTTTCATTTGCTGGCTTGGAGATTTTATTGAATCGGTATGTGATAGCGACAAGAGATCATATTCCATTAGAAAGCCCGCAGGAAATGTTTCTTGGAATAGCCATGCATTTGGCGATGAAAGAAAATAGAGAAGTTCGAACCCAGTGGATCCGTCGTTTTTACGATATGCTTAGCCAGTTAAAAGTTACGATGGCGACTCCAACACTATCAAATGCACGTAAACCGTATCATCAGCTTTCCTCTTGCTTTATTGATACCGTTCCAGATAGCTTAGATGGAATTTATCGAAGTTTAGATAATTTTGCCAAGGTTAGCAAATTTGGAGGCGGTATGGGCCTTTAC
>JBKTKK010000298.1:0-2878 GCA_047242405.1 Lachnospiraceae bacterium
TCGGAAAGTTGCGGAACGGCTATCTCAATAGTCAACACCCAATATAACAGGATCGGGTAGAAAGTGTCTACCTTCCAGCTTTTCTGGTGAACATATTATATCTATTCTATATGATTTTGTCAATCAATAATAGAAAATGGAGCGAAAATCATTCAAGCGATCACTTACACTTTTAGCTTTTTCCATGCTGCTTACCATGCTCCTTGGAATATCTTTTCCAGTGAGAACCCAGGCAGCGTCTCCGGGAACATGGGTGCGAATCTGCCACAATAGGTACGGCGATCAGGTGGAAATTGGCGGATATTCCTATTACTATAACCATGAGCAAGGAAGCCCCCTTTTCCAGGTGTGCCGTCAGAATTGCCAGACCGGGGCGAACCAGGTGATCCTCGATTTTAAGCCGCAATATATAGGCGTTGCCACCTTCATCTATACCAATGGCAAATGCCTGATCTACCAGGATGACATAGGCTATGTCTACTGCAAAAATGCCGATGGAGCCGGTAAAGCGCGCAAAATCCTGGATCTCCATATATACAAAACCAAGAACAGCTTTACCACCATGATCCCCTATGGAAACAAAATCTTCTATAGCACCAGCAGCGGATACACCACCCATTACAAAATTTACAGTGTAAACATCACCGGCAAGGCCAATAAGAAGACGATCTCCAAATCCTACAATCTGGAATCCCCATCACCCCAGGTTCAGGACCGTTACTTTTACGTGTCTAATAAAAGGAATCAGGCTGCTGTCTTAGATGCCAAAACTGGCAAGATCCGGAAATTAAACAGCAGCGGAACTACTTCCACAGTTACCCGCATAGGAAATTACTGGTATTACGCCGTATCCACCCGTACCTTCTGGTACTACGTGAGCAAAAACGCTACATACTTGTAGCTATTATAAAACTTCCCATACCAAATGAATTTTTATTGTTGGTGTGGGAAGTCTTAAACAATTATTTTATCTCTTATTTTTCTAATTGAATTAATAAATCGTCTAGCATTACCTCAAAAAATTCTGCTGTTGGTTGTTCTTCTTTTTCTTTAATATTGATTAACTCAATTAAATCTTGGTCAGATAAGCACATAATTAATTTTCCATTTTCACGTAAACATCCTCTTGCTGCTGAAAGAGCATTCTTACTAGCTCCTTTTCTTGATATAATTATTGCAACACGTCTTAAAGCCTTTTCATATAAATACTTTTCTGTTGTGTATATTTCCTTTTGACTTATTTCTTTTTCATAGTTTTTGAATTCAAACACTATATATTTTGTATTAAAATAATTTTTAATTGTATCAAAAAAATCTTGATTTACACCATTTTTTATTTTACAACATAAGTCAAAACGATATAAGCCATTATTTGAAGACTCCTGAACTTTCCATAATCCCAGATATTCACCAAGCACATTTTTTAATATTTCTATACAAATGTCCTCATATTCTTTAGAACGTTCTCCCTTTCCAGGTTTGATAGCTAACAACTTGGACTTCCATGTACCTTCATTTTTTATATTCCTCTGTTCTTGAAATAAAGAATGACAAGGCTTTTCTAATTTCAAATCATCCACACTGTACGTTAGCAAAGAAATGAACTCATTCTTAATGTCCGGATATTCTTCAAACAACCAAAGTATATTACTTAAGGTCCAAATATGTATTTTATATTTTTCGAAATATTTTTCTATTATTTCTTTTGAAACAATATTCCCAACAACTAATATCAGATCTTCCTTAGCTTTTAAAGACACCAAGTATGCGCAAGCTCGCTCTATATTTTTTTCAATAGCATAATTACTATTATAAATTTTTAATTCAAAACAAATATCTTTTCCCTGCACATTGCATTCAAAATCCACACTCTTTCCAATTTTTACACTTTGACACTTTTTAAAAAGATATTTTCCAAATATATCAGCAAACACATCCTCCCTTACCGCATAAGACATTCGTAACAAATTTTCTTCTGTATTTCCTAGTTTTTTCGCTATCTGAGTTACGATTTCCACATTCGGGCTATACACCAATTGTCTATACATCCATGCCTTATTACTTATATCAAGATTAAAACTATCTGGAATCGCCTTCAATCTTGCAAATTCCCGATGGGTTATTTTTCTAATGACTCCATTGTTACATATCAATGGAATTTTTCGTAAATTTGTATCTGCTAAATCAGCCTCTACATATTGATTTTTTTCCCAGCACAAAAATGTATTTTTTCTAATTTTCTTGTCAATCTGCTCAGAATTGACTTTATAATAATACCCATCCACCTCATCACTTTCTAATATTTCATTTATCGAACATATACTTTGTTCTTCAAAATCAGGAAATTTCAACTCACATTCTGATGAATCTCTAGTACCTATAAGATAAACACAAGCTTCCTTAATAGGTAATCCAGTAGAATTCTCGGTACATATAATTTTATAACTATAATTATAACCTTCAGCCTTTAAATAGTCTAATAATGCTTTAAAAGGCTTTAATCTAGCATAACCACACGGAACAAGAAAGAAAACCTTTTTTGGCTGTTTAAATTCGACAACTGCCTTTACCGCATTTCTAAAATGATATGTTTTCCCCATACCTGCACTCGTAAAAGAAAATCCTCTACGAAAATCACATGCTAAGATATCCATATCAGGTATTTCTTCAAAATTATTATAATCAAGCTCCCCTATTTTATATGTTTTATCCTTTGCATTGTTTTCATAAAGATCTCTAGCTCTTTCATCATGTTCATAAGCAGCCACAACTTTACAACTGGCATTTTCAAATCCCATTGCCATTGCACCAATTCCTGCCCCCAATATTACAACCCTGTTTTCCCTAATTTCCATAAATTCATCCTTCTGTACAATAC
>JBKTKK010000299.1:0-2833 GCA_047242405.1 Lachnospiraceae bacterium
ACATTTATGTAAATCGTTTCGATTCTACATATTAATACAAGGCAATTGACTCATCCTGCGTTTTTCAATTATTTTATTTCAACCCTCGTCATTATTTTACGATTCTCCTCTAAGTTACTTGACACTTTTGCATTTTAGCTCTCCTCTTTATTTCATTCTTTCGATTCCATATTATACCACATCGTAATATAAAAATCTCTAGCTTGCATATCGAATATACCGCTTTTACAATTTCCACTTTACATGAAATATTGAAACTGGTATATACTAATGAAAAAAAGGAAGGTGTTCTTATGGCCGTTGCACACAAAAGTGCCATATCTGTAGGACTTTTATATATTCCTGTCGGCTTATATAAAACAACAAGAGATATAGGCGTTAACTTTAACCAATTATGCAAAGATACAAATCAGCGAATTCGTTATAAAAAGTATTGTCCTGATTGTAATCGAGAAGTTTCAAACGATGATATTGTCAAAGGATATGAGTTTGAAAAAGGGAAATATGTCGTCATCTCTGATGAAGAATTAGAAAAAATAAAAAGCAAAAAAGATAAAACAATTCATATCTTGCATTTTGCAAAAATGTCGGATATAGAACAAATATATTATGAAAAAAACTATTATGCGGTTCCTGATGCTGGAGCTGAAAAAGCATTTGAATTACTGCGACAGGCGATGCTTACCCAAAAAGAAGTTGCAATCGCGAAAACTGTAATCGGAACCCACGAGCATCTTCTCGTATTGTATCCAACAAAAGAGACAATTATTGCTAAGCTATTGTTTTATCAAGAGGAAATCCAAGAATTACCAAAGCCAGTATCCAAAGTTACCCTTGATAAAAATGAATTAGAAATGGCGAAAACCCTTATTCAGACCATGACAGAAAAATTTGATATTAGCGCATATCATGATGAGTATCAGGCACGCTTAAGGGAAGCAATTGAACAAAAAATCCGTGGGCAGAATATTGTTTCTGCCGATAATAGTGCTCCTAATAATATTATTGATTTAATGGAAGCATTGCAAAAAACAGTAGAATTATCGAAAAATCACAAATTAGGGACTGCTTAATATGGATCTCTTCGACGAAAAAAATATAAAACCAATGTTAATTGGGGCATCTAGTTCCCCATTTGAAGATTCTTCCTATCTATATGAATTTAAATGGGACGGGGAGAGGGCCATTGCTTATTTATCAACGAATGAAGTTGAGTTGCGAAATAAACGTAATAAACGGATGTTACCTATTTTTCCCGAATTAAAAAATATTTATAAACAAGTAAATGAGCGGTGTATCCTAGATGGAGAATATATTATATTAAAAGATGGAAAACCAAATTTTTCCGAAGTACAGAAACGTTCTTTAATGACCAACGGAACAAAAATTGAAATTCACTCTAACTTGTATCCTGCTTGTTTTATCGCCTTTGATATCTTATATTACAAGGACAAACAACTCACTCATCTTCCACTTACAGAACGGAAAGAGCTATTAAATAAAGCGTTAATTGAAAGTGATCGCTTGGCTATTTCTCGTTCTATTTATAAAGGCGGTATAGAACTTTTTCAACTAACAAAAGAGCAAGGACTTGAAGGAATCGTAGCCAAAAAAAAAGATAGCCGTTATCAGTTTGATAAACGGACAAAAGATTGGATTAAAATAAAAAATCTACTCGATGACGATTTTATTGTTTGTGGCTGGATCCATAAAAGAGATCCTATGACTAGCATTGTTCTAGGTAAATATGATTCGGCCAACCACTTAGTTTATAAGGGGCATGTTACCCTTGGTATATCTGGTGCAGATTTTATGAGAATTTCTACTCATAGGCAATTAGAATTCTCTCCATTTGACGCACCTCCAGGAAATGAAAATGCAGTATGGATCGAGCCAGATCTTGTATGTACGGTAATGTTTATGGAATACACATCAAATGGGGGCATGCGACAACCTGTTTTTAAAGGTTTACGGGAAGATAAATTGCCAACTGAATGTAAATTGTAAAATTTTACCACGTAGAAATCCTTGATTTTTAAGCTCTATATAGATATAATGAACCTTGCGGTACCGGCTTAGTCATCCAGTTCCGTAATTTTTCATTCTTCCGGTGCCCTAAAGCACCGGAATCCTTTTTTATAACTTTTTATTTTGTTCACATTTTTGATATGCAATTCTTTTGGAACCATCGCGTACATAGATTGTTCCACACACTTGGAATCCCTTACCTTCTAAAATATGTTGCATTACTTTGTTATCCTTATGGGTGTCTATTCGAATATTGGCATGCTTTTCATAACACCAATCAATGCATTTATTGGCAATTCCTTTTTTTCTCCCGAAACTGGCAATCCGATGTATTACTCCATATGATAAATTGTTAATCCATGCACCATTTTCAATCTGATCATATGTGGGATCCTCTCCAATAAAAAATACAAACACCGCCTCTATGCCTTCCTCTGTTTCATATACATAGGAAACACCTTCCTCGATATCTTTCTTTATTAAATCGAGCGACGGATATCCATCCTTCCATTGGCTTGGGTTACCCGATTTTATCATGAATGCTCTTGCATTCTCGTAGATCTGATCAATTTGTTCTATGTCTGAAAATTTTGCTTTACGTATCATATGTATTCGCCTCCTTGTTAACCGAAAATTCCTATCATCGGGTGAACTACACGCGAAGCTAAAGCTTCGGTGTTTCTTGCTCTAACCTCCACTGCGTTGGCTAACCGTAACCACTCTCTTTTTATGTTCAGACTTGACTTGTAATCTAAATTTCCAATCCACAGTCACATTTGTGAAATGATTTACTACTATATTATAG
>JBKTKK010000300.1:0-2825 GCA_047242405.1 Lachnospiraceae bacterium
CTTTTATGTAATACGTACCTGGAACCAATTCATCTAATTCACCATAACCATCTTCATTCGTAATTATTTCTCCTACTTTATCACTACATGTTTCATCTTTATAAATAGAAAATATAACTCCTTCTAAATTCACTTGATCATATACGAGTTGCGCAATACTTCCAAAGGTAGATTCTATTGTTTCTGCCTCTATTAGTTGCTCCCCGTTTTTTTGAATTTTAATTTTACCAACTATTTTTTTATTCGACACAGTAATTTGAACGGGCGTAGTCACACTTGAAATTTCTACTTTAAAAACATCATTTGATACATAATAGCCATCTGGCGATTTTTTTTCTTTTACATAATAGACACCAAAAGGCAACCCTTCACTTTCTGCTATCCCCTCATTGTCCGTTGCCTGCATCGTAGAAATAAGCTCGTTGCAAAGTTCATCTCTATAAATTTCAAATACAGCTCCTTTAAGTGGTGTTTGAAATCCCTCATCTACTTTTTGAATCCTTATTTTATTCCGTTCCTGCTCATTATGAACGGTTAATCCAGTTTCTGTATCTGGATGAACGGTAATCTCATGCACGTCCATATTCAATTTATAGCCATAAGGTGCCTGTAATTCCTTTAAATAATATACCCCTGGTAAAATATTAAAAAGCGAAGATTCCCCCTTTTCATCTGTAGCTGGCAACGTAGCAAACAAGTCGGTGCCCTCAATATCTTTAAAAAGACCAAAAACTGCGCCTGCTAAATTTTGATTGTCACTCTTATCTCTTTTCCAAACGCGAACATTTCCCAAATTCTCTCCCGTTACGATTTCTATGCTATTTCCCTTGTATTCATTTTGAGTTCGCAACGCAACCGCCAACATCTGGTATGGCAAGTCGTTCTGTGTACCATTTGTCTGGTAAAAGTACATATCTGCGCTATCTCGTTCATCTAAACCATTTACACCTACTTGTATCGTACTATTTTCATTTCCTAAACGTGGTACTTTCAATTGATAATGATATTCCCCATTTTTCGCATTGGGGTCATGGAATTGATTATCGATCAAAACATCGTTAATCATACTTTGTGCTGGCAGATTTTCAAAAGACAATAAAATGCCCTTAGACATTTCCTTTACGAGAATTGTTAAATCATAATAGAAAAAATCAACATCTTTTGATTCATTTTCACATGAAATTGTTATTTCATGTTCCACTGGCTTTGTACTTTCCTGTATAAGCCATTTCACCGTCTCTATTGTCGGTATATCAGCAATATTATTTTGTATCCAATCCAAATTCCCCCATAATTCACTTTTGTTTCCTACGGTGCCGGATAGTACATGCCAAATGGCTATCTGTGTTGCTTCCTGAGCCGCATCTTCTGGAAGACCTAAATCCCCCCCTAGTGGATAACCCCTTTTTAAAATATTACTTACTTGAACTAAGCGGTCTGCGCTGAACTGTTTCGAGATTCCGTCTGCGGATACATTCGTATACTCCGTTGTACCGTCTGGATTCGCTAGATCTGCTTGCATACAATACGCAATTGTACCATCGTCTGCACTATGAAAGTGAAAGGATGGATAATACTGCTCTGGTCCTCCTGGAATCGTACTATTAGGTCCATAGCCTGGCACCCAGAAACCGCCGGCTTCATTATTGACAGGTTGCCATCGTTTTGTGTACCATTGTTCTGGATAATAAGATGAAACTTGATAACTCGACTGTTCTGCCCGAAGTTCTAACACGTGAAAATTAAAATTTTGTACAATGAAAAGCATAGAAAGTATTATGCATAATATTGATTTTCCTGACATTTTAACTTTATTCATATGTTACCTCCATAATATAAGGGTTGATAGTCATTAAAAATACCCTTGCTTACATACGAGTAACTATAAAAGATTTATCTAGGATAATTTAATTGATACTAAGATTTAAACTAGGAGACTATTTTTGATTTTCTAGAATGCTAAGAAAGTTAGAATTGAATAGATCGAATGAACAGAAAAGTAAATCGGGCATTTTTTCGTAAGCCAAGGATATTTTCTATTTTATGTTAACATAAAACAGAAAATATAGCAAGAAAAAAGTACGGATATAAGGACATATCCGTACTTTTCTTTACACTTCAACTTCACTCTCTTTTGCCATTGATTCAATTAAATCCCAAATATCTTCTCGCCCTTGCTTTGTCTCTGCGGAAAAAGGGATCAACGTTGCACTTGACTTCATACCAAGACCTGCCCGTACCATTTTTACATGTTTTTGTATCTGACTGCGATTTATTTTATCCAACTTAGTTGCAATAACGACTGGTTCAAATCCCTGATTAAGAATCCAATCGTACATCATCTTATCATTTGCAGAAGGTTCATGACGGATATCTACAAGCAAAAATACAATGCGTAGTTGATGAGAATTATGCAGATATCGTTCAATCATCTTTCCCCATTTTTGTTTTACTTCTTCGGAAACTTTCGCATAACCATAACCAGGTAAATCCACATAATAAAGAGCTTCATTAATATTATAAAAATTAATTGTTTGTGTTTTTCCTGGCTGTGCTGAAGTTCTTGCATAAGATTTCCGATTCATCAATGCATTGATAAGTGATGATTTTCCAACATTCGATTTTCCAGCAAAAGCAAATTCTGGTTTATCATTATCAGGCATCGTGCTTGTAATCCCACATACAGTCTCAAGGTTTACACTTTTTATTATCATATTTCCCTCATTTCTGCGCTCTTCGCTGCGCATAACTCCTGTATATCCATATCCTGTTCTTTTAAGAACGCCTCTTTGATTACTTCTTCCATGCGTTCAACAAAATAAATC
>JBKTKK010000301.1:0-2820 GCA_047242405.1 Lachnospiraceae bacterium
TGGCCACCGTATCCCCGGAGGAACACTCCCTGATAATTCGGGACGTTCCACCCGATGAGCGCGACCAGTTCCGGATATACCGGGAGGAAGGCAAAAAGGGCTTGCCGTGCCTTGATTTCCGGGGAGTATGTCCGTAGGGTGGCGAAGTCCCGCAAGGGGCAATACGGGGCCTCCTCTCCGCAGACAGGCAGGGATGGAAAGGAGGCAAGTTGCCAAGCAAACGGCGGATGTACCATCTGCTCAGGCTGGTGACGAAAGCGGCCCTGTGGGGCGCTATCTCCCGTCTGGCAAGCTGGCTCATGGGTAAAATCCTGAGCTAGAAGGCAAGCCCGATGGAATAGAAGCGACCCCCAACAGTGTTAGCCGCACCGTTGGGGTCTCCATCGGGTAACTGGATCAACCCATTACCGGAGGGGAGGCCCTTAAAGAACCATCCCATGCCGGGGGCTGAGGTGTTAGCGCACCTTGGCCCTTTCTGTTTTGAACAATAAGGAGTTCGAAGAGGTTTGGCAAGTCACCTGGCCCGGATGAGGTAACGAACTGCACGATTTACCGGGCGGACTTCACCAACAACTGGAGTTGAGCGAGACGCATAAAAATTCATTGCCCCTGATTGCGCCCAACCAGCGTCATTCATCCATTGGCTACGCCCTTCGTTCCCAAAAAGGCTAATGAACCAGACTGTCCCACATCTCCATCGCGGCTTCGGGGCAGATAGGAAAGCTCTCCCCATATTTCTCGTATTCCATCCCCTTGCAGCTCACCTAGCCCCGCGCTCCAATGTCCTACCGCGCCATAGTGATAGCTGGTTTGGCCACCGTATCCCCGGAGGAACACTCCCTGATAATTCGGGACGTTCCACCCGATGAGCCCGGCCAGTTCCGGATACGCTGGTGGCAAGGAAATAACCAGCTAACATATAGAGACAATGCGAAGAAAGAACTCTTTCATCGCATTGTCTCCATATTTTATGCAATTACAATTTTTGGAAAATTCTTTCACGAAATAGTACTTCTCTCGCACAGGCAATTCTCCTGTAAAATCTTTGAATATCCTCAAAATGTCTTCTTTTAAATGTTCTACCGGATATGGAAGTTCAATAGCAGCATAGTAGTTTTTTAAATACTTCCATAACAACGGGTCTCCACGAAGTCCCCATTGCTCTAGTTCGACAAAAATCTCTGATACAAAATGCTTCAAAGTTTCGCTTCCTCCTTCTTCCATTAAGTTCATAATTTTCACCACGACAAACTGTAATTTAGACATTTACTCTATACTTGAAATTTCTTCTTCAAAAAGGTTTCGTTGGGAAGATGATTTGTTTCATATTCACCATGATAAAAGACAGCACAGTTGTTAAAAATGCAAGGGAGATTTTTGGCTTTATCTAAAGTATCTACGGCTATCAGATGGAACGGTATGTTGTTTTTTGTGCAGTATTCTTGCACTTGCTCGATGCAGTTCGGAATGTACGGGCATTGTAAGCCGTAATAGATCGTCAGTTCTTCGCTGCTGTTCTTCATTTCTTTTACGGTTTCAGAGAAATAAGGCTTTTCTCCATTGAAAGACAATGCCAGCAATTCATATTCATCTTTTACGGTATCAACGACTTCAAAGCCATATTTGAGTAAAAACTTCTTGTCTGCTAAAAACGGCTTTTTCTTTTTGGAGCTAAGAACGCAAATACCCGATTTTCCTTTTTCTTTCGCGTCATTAATACAATACTCAATCAAAGATTTTGCATACCCTTTTCCCTTGAAAGAACCCGATACCCAAAGGCAATAAATATACAAATAATTATCTCCATGAACAGGCACCCACGCCGTTTCCAATGGGGCATATTCAATGAACACTTTTCCTTTTTCATCAAGTTTACGGAAAATATGTCCCTCCGCAATCCGTTCCCTCAACCAGTTCTTTTTTGTAGCTACTCCGACTTGATGTTTTTTATCGGAAATTGCACAACACAAATGCTCTTTATCTATATTGTCGATTGTCAAGTTTATAAATTGTTCACTCATATTTTTTCCTTTATTTTATTGTCAAAACCGTCGTAAGGTTATCTGTATAACGGTTATTTTATTTCCATTGGGCTGACTAATTTTCAATATATCAAATATCTTTTTCGCTTTTTCCTTTAGAATGTTTCTTGCTTCCACAGGCTCAATAATTTCTACATACTCGCCAAATGAAAGCAGATAGAGAAATGTGCAGTCATTAAGCTGGTATCTGAAAGTTACTTCCAGTGTACCATCATCTAATTTTTTAATATATTTCTCTTGAAATGCATCATGTACTTTATACGCTATTTTTACATAAATACATATTTATGGCTTGGCACGGATGAGACAGCGGACGTAGATGTGATCCGGAGCTGTCTCTACCTCCCCCATGTAATCCGTGGGGGCTCCACCTCCAGCGCCAATGGTTCCGGTCACAATCCCGTTCCGTAGGTTCCCTGAAACTGTACTGGCATTCGCTATACCGGAGACTGTGCCCCTAGGCAGTGTCGTCACAAGATTTTGCACCATAGAGCGATGCAACGCACCTGGACTGCTGCGAGGAAAGAAGAGCTCCTTTTGGCATAACGCGTGGCAACAGCTCGCCACTGCTTGAGAGACAAAAAAGTATTCCCGATGATATGACGCATCTTGTATAAATATTTGTCGTATTCAATGAGAGAACGATTTCCTCGCTGAATGGGCGGTATTACGGCCTGCACATCGATTTCCTTCAGCTGTTCACGAAATCTATGGGCGCTATGGGCCTTATCCGCAAGAACGAACTGGGCATCTATACCTTGAATGAGTGGGAAAGCCT
>JBKTKK010000302.1:0-2809 GCA_047242405.1 Lachnospiraceae bacterium
CTAAAAGGCCTTGCCTCCATTCATTTTGTAACTGATTAAGTCGCTTCTCTATTGCCAACTTTCCAATGTATGTATATTCTGTATAGTTCGTTGGATTTATGTGCTGTATTTTATAGCCTTGGTACAATAGGCAATCCGCTGTTATACCACATGTTTTCTCTCTTAACTCATTTACATCCTTACATTTTATTACATTTCCCATTAAAAAGTCTATATAAGCCCTTACATAAGATATAGAAGTTACGACCTCTTCGGAAAGCGCACCTTTGCATGCTCCTTTCTTTTCATTCCCTATCTTATCCGTATCCACCACCGACACACGATGGTATTTTTTCGGGTCCAATTCCTTATAAATCTCAATTGCCGCCTTCGCATATTCCGGTGGAACCATAAGTGTTAGTTTATGATTCCCCATATAGCCTTCTACCGCGTTTCTCCAGGCATCGTCGGATATTTCAATTAAATCCGATAAAATATTAACTGGAATTTCCCGCTCATATATTTTTTCCAATCTTTCTCTTATATACTGTTTGGCTTCTATTAAATATTTCGGATAGGCTTTTTGACCCTGTTTCAATTGTGCAATCTGCATTGCTATTTCATGTACTAATTTTTCATTTTCTCTAAGCTTATCTTCTGCTAATGCCTTTTCTTTCTTTACATTGTTTCTTGCATCCTGTAATGCAACTTGTAAATTCTCAATTTCCACTCTCTCGATGCAGAAGTCTTGAAACTTCTTTATCAGATGCCTTCCATCCTGTGATAATAAATCTAGGTTTATCCATTTGTCTAAAGCAGTAGCTGCCGCACCATAAGAAAACTTGCTTCGTTCCAAAAATTCATAAATTTGATCTAATGATTTAAGTTCCTCTTCCAAGTGCGTATAGCCACTATTTTCTAATGCAACTATTATTTCATCCCGCTTTAACTGTAACGCGGAAATTTCTGAATTAAGGCTTTCAGCCCGATGACTTAGATTGCCAACATCGAAGCTATATGCCTTCTGTTTTTCATCTATTTCTTTAAGGCGCATATCCAGTTCCAATATTGCTAGTTTTTCTAAGTTGTATTCGTATTGTAATGCCGCGTCCTTGTGCTTTTTATAGTTTCCATATTGTGTGCGTATCTTCGTTAATAACTCCACCTCATTTTTCGTATCCTCTAACTTTCTTTTTAAACGCACGTATTGGATGACACTATCCTGCATGTCTTCCATGTGAATATCACATTCGGTACAAACATAATCTTTCACGAAGTCCTCCAACTTCATGTTCATGCGAAATGGAATTGCCTTCTTAAATAAAGCCGGAAACTTCTTTTCGTTTAGCCCACCAAGGTAAGTTTCATACATACGAGAACGAAACTTTTCATTTGTTCTACTATATTCATAAGACTCTTTTGGAAGACGATCTTTTAGATAGGCTTTGACTTCATTGATTGACATAGCCTTACCATCCATGCGGTAATTTTCATTTAGAAATCTTCCCTGATGCCAAAAAAATAAGCGGTCTATATTGTTACTTGATACATCTACATCAAAAACTACTCCAATGCACTGGTACGCATTATTTTCAGTATTCTGAAATTCCAACACGATTTCTGTTGAAAAATTTTTATTTCTTACATAACTAGCCTCATTGTTATCTTGTACTACTCTCATCCCTCTTAGGTATTCCATCAACGTACGGTCCGAATCATCTTTTGCAGCCTTATTAAAAAAACCTCTTCCGTTTGAATCAGCATATAATACAATTTGCAGCGCATCAATGACGGTCGACTTACCACTGCCTGAATGGCCTGTAAAAAAATTTATATCCTCATGAAAGGATAGTACCTTTTCACTGATGTAATGCCAGTTATTTAAACACATTCTGGTCAATGCTTCAAATCTCCGTGCCATCCTCTTCCTCCTCTGTTAGAAAATCTTCATTCATCACTTCCGAGTCAACTTCATCCTCATTGACTTCATCGGTCGAAAATAATGTTATCATATTTTTTATTTCATTCCCATCTAACAATAAATTAATAGTAGGGTACAATAATAATTTTGTATCCCCTTCCAAATCACCACTATAGTCAAAGATATCAATAACTTGATATCTTTTTAAAACTGCCACTGTTTTTCTTACTTCTGTAATGGGTAAAGCCTTATTATCCCAAAGTTTAAATAAACGAATCTTATTATAAATTTCATTAAGCGTTGTAAACACAAAGGTGGAATTTGATATTGTATTCATCTGCTCATCATATATTAGTTTAAGAAGTAAAACAAAAATAGTTGTTAATTTACTTAATTTATCCCCCTGTAACGTCATGCTATCCAATGCTATAATTCCAAGTTGACGATTTTCAACCAAATCCAATCCTCCAATGGAAAAATAGTCTTTCAAAAAATCAAGATGTTTTTCACATGTACGATAGTCTTTATTATAAAGAAAACGTTCTACTTTTTTGTCATACTTCCGTTCCAACACATAGGTCTGCCTTAGTAATAAACGGATAACAGCGGTCAATTTTTCTTTTTCTTCATCCAGTAAATCATCATAATATGTAATCATTCTATTCCTCCAAAACGATATGGGCATATTCATTTTTGTTTTTTCCTATGAATTTTAGAGACGGATACGTATATTTACCATTCCTAATTATGTTGCCTTCTTGTAGCACCTTAAAAGGGCTATTTTTTCTCAAACTATAATCATAGGCTAAAATTAATAGCTCAAAATCTTTATCTGTAGCTACCGTTTCCGTATCTGTTATGTAAATCTGATCCTGCATACGAGTAATTATAAACTGCTCTATTTCCTGC